>JAZOTG010000057.1:0-16136 GCA_045657505.1 Kiritimatiellia bacterium
ATAGTATAACACAAGAAAAGAGACTATAAATAATTAATATTTATTTTTTCATAATTAGCAAATTATATAATTATCTCACATAACTATAATAACCACGCATACTTCACACTACTCCATCCCAAATGATTGACACAAAATATCTTATTTATCGTTAGTCGCTATCCTTCATTTATGATGAAGGAGAATATGCCCAAAATCGTTTAGTGAGCAATTAGGCCGGGCCGAGCAATCCGGCTTCTCTCATGCGGGCTTCTTTTTAGGTCCGTATATAACCCATATCATACGTTTCTCCTTGGGGACACACCCCATTACCTCTCTGTCCTCGCATATTACAAGTGATAGTTAAAATCATGATGCGCAACAGACTTACATCAGTTCACTAATGAGACAATGAAAAAACTCCTCAAACCGGTTTAATTTGGAGCATACAGAGAAAATGAAGCGCCTTTGCCTCTTTTATAAACAAAATAATCCGAAATTGATTGAGGAATACTCCAATGACAACTTTCGATAACGCCCGAAATGATACAGTCAAGCACACATTGGACCTTCCCTGTCTTGATACGTTCAGACAAATAGCGGCCAGAAGGAGAAAACCCCTGAATAAAGCCAGATTTATGAAATTCTCTTACTTCGAATTGCTGCAAATGTAAAGATGAAGCGAGCGGCTGAAACAGCATAAAGACAGCGCAAAAAATCATTACAATCCTCAATCTTGCCGCATTTTGCCATGACGGATAACAGCAAAACATAAATTGCATGCAGAGGAATGAACCACTTCAAAAACTTAAACCTACCAGCCGATATTTCCGAATTGGTATAAAACACCTGCACTGACGTTAAAGCGGTAGCGATGACCAAATGCGGCATCATATAGGAATAGCCTGCATAATCGCCTCCGCCCGGCAAAAGAGATAAAATATCACGCCCCCAGAAAATATAAAGCATACAGGCGATAAGCGCAACTGCGCCTGTAAGAGCCGAAGCAAACACAACAAATCTGTTTCTCTGCGGCGCACTGCCCGACAACGCAGTATACGGAAACAACACAATCAGCAGTGGCAATGTCAGATAATACAGAAAATCCGAAAATCTCGTAACCATGTAATAACCTGCCGAATCAATTTCACCCAGACATATACGCACGACACACTGCTCAATAAAAGACGCAAGCACGGGAAGCGATTGATACAACAGAATCAAAAGGAAATATTTAACAAATCTTTTTACTGCCGGACGCGTCCAAAATTCTGAGCACTCCACACTAAGCGCGCTTTTAAGAAACGAGACGCTCAAAACCATTCTGGCAAACGGCTGCGAAAGCTGAGCGGCAAAATATCCAAGGAGTGCGCACGACGGCATAAATGCAATCATGACAACAAACCTGACCGCTGAAGAGAAAATCTCAATCGCCCCCAATGCGACAAATCTTTTCATTGCCTGTACGGCATCAGTAAAAACAGGAGAAGCACACCCCATCAATGCCGCACACAATGCGATATACTTGACGGCGTTTGAACAGCCGCCAACCGCGTCAGAAAAATGCGGAATCAATAAAGCGGCGCAGCCAAAGGCCACAGCAGCCATGGCGACGGAAATACCGAACACCGCACGGAGCATTGAATTTAATTTGCCGTAATCTCCACTTGCATACAAAGGAACGGCCTCCTTCATCGCCGTCGTCGCAAAGGCAAAAAGCGGAATAGACAAAAATGTAGCAAATGAAGTCAACGGCAGCAGAGTTCCAATTTCGGCCGATGAAACATATTTTGGAACAAACCACATGCCGGCGGCTATGCTAACCGCATCAGCAATGCGAAGCGAAATAAAGACGCAAACAAAATTGGATATAAATTTTCTCACGCTCAGAAATCATACCTAATAGCAAACCTCAACGACCTTCCGCATGCAGGGTAGAAATACGCTCCTGTGTAGTCGCTCCAGCCTGCATAGTCGCAATATTCGCGGTCGAAGAGATTTTCAACAGCCAGATCGGCCGTCCATCCTTCGGCCCATGAGGGGCTGTACGATAACGACGCGTCAAAAACGCACGCGCCCTTCAATTCGCCGTGCGTATTTTGAAAGTCGCCCATAAGCCTCTCATTGCTGAAATACTGAACTCCACCCCTTGCAAAAAGGCCTGAAACGATTTCTTTTTCCATCTCCGCTCTCACTCGGTGCGCAGGAACGAGAGGCACGTTTTTGTCATCGTACTGCCCTCCGTCAAAACGTGCGTCTACACCAGAGTACTTTAGAGAAGTTTTAATGCCGTCATTGACGCGCCAGACCATACCGGCATCTATGCCCACCCTTCTGACCGGCGAGGGGCTGTTGCAATTATAACCGTTCCAGCCCCACTGCGTCGGCTCAATGTACGGATTGTAAAAAATCTCATCCTCCGTGCGGCTTGCAAACAACACGGCAAAAACAGAAACGGAATCGCCAATGTGTATATCGCATCCGGCATCAATGCCATAGCCACTCTCTGGCTTTAGCTGCACTGAATTGCGCGTATAGGTCATCTCATCGCAGAACGGCGAACGGTGAAAACGCGCAAACTTCAAAAAGTATTTATCAAGCCCCGAAGGGTTGTACAAAGCGCCGATTTCAAAATCCGTCTCGTAGGCATTATCGTATAAGCCGCCGCTGTTGACGCCTGCCCACCGGTTGCAAATCGTCTCCGCTCTTGCACCACCCGTCAAAGAAAAACCCTCTGCGGCACAAAACTCCTCATGCAGAAACACGGCATACTTTTCACGATTGAATCCGCTTTTGGGCGAAGCGAAACCTGAATGGTCGCTGACAGAATAAATATCTCCATAAAAATCAAAGCCGCCAGTAAAAACATTATCATACCCCAGAAATGCGCTCTTATCGAGATAACGAGGCGAAAGGTTGAACACGAATGTTTCATACTCGTTGGCATAACCGTAATCGCCCCAGTTGACCCTTCGATAACGCTGTACAAAACAACCGTCGGCGACTATATATTTATCTTCGCCGACAGTCCCGCGCATTTCAAATTTTGCGGAATAGTTCCATTGCCTGCTCCAGTCGTTTGCGTAAGCGTACTGACGGGGATTTGCCTTCCATTGCTCATATGTCAATGCTCCGGGCATCTCATAGAATGCAGCCGAATGCGAACCGCTGAATTTTATGTATGACTCTTCCGTAAAAATGCGGCCGAATTTTACGCTTGACGTGTGGATGTCGTACGCGCTCCTGTCGCGATACCCCCCGGATGTGGAAAAACCGTATGTTCCCGCCGCAAAGTACCCCGCCTCCAAATCTGCGCACCGCCCCCGCATGTTAAGCGAATAAGTATCGTACGAACCAGCTTGAGTCGAGACGCTGCCATCGCAACCGTCAGCCGGCAAATCTGTAGTAGTCACGCTTATTACGCCCGCAGCCGCACCATCGCCATACAAAACGGGGCTGGGACCGTGAACAACCTCGATTCGCTCCAGATTAGAAAGGAAAATTCGCGAAATATCAGGCGATGACATATCTACACAGTTTAAAGGCTCGCCGTCAAATAAAATCTTGACCCTTCCAAAGGAGTTTTCGCCGTACCCGCGCATGGCAATTTGACATTGAAGCGGATTGGAATTGACTGACCTGACAGAGACATTTTCCGCATTTGAAAGAAATCTGTCAAACGACCGGAACCCCGAGGCGGAAATTTCGTCAGATGTGTAAACCGACGTACGTGCGGCCATTCTTTGGACTGTCGCATCGCATTTGGACGCGTAGACAGTCACCGAGTCAAGTTCTGTTACAGAATTAGTCGAAAAAAAGGCGCTTGCCAGCAATATGACATTAATCATAATCTCTCCTCCTCATGCGAAAGGATTGATAAATCTGCAAGGGCTATCCGCATTCCGGCTTTACGGCTGCGCGACAGCGTCCGACATTAACGGTACTTTCCGGATACGCCCCGCCTGGATATCATTCAGTCTCTAACACCCGACCATGACTGAAAACGCTTCTCCGCAAGTTTCTCATATTTCTCTCCGATGCCTCCATTGACAAACGGATCGATGGATATGCCGCCTCTCGCAGCAAACTTGCCGTATACTTCAAGATATTTTGGTTTCAGCAACGCAAAAATATCGTTGTAGATTACATTTATCACATCCTCGTGGAAATCGCCGTGATTGCGGAAACCAAAAAGATAAAGCTTAAGCGACTTCGACTCAACAAGCAAATCCCCTGGAATATAGCGAATCGTGAGAGTCGCAAAATCAGGCTGCCCGGTCTTTGGACAAAGCGTTGTAAATTCGGGCGCTGTAAACGTCACCCAGTAATCGCGCGAAGGATGCGCATTTGAAAAAGCGTCAAGCATTGAAGGATCGTAATCTTTCGACGCGACCACGGTTTTGCCGAGGCTTTTCAATTCATTTAATTCAGTTCTCATCTATTCTCCTCCAAATACATATTCTGGTTTTACCATATTTGCGATCTCGCACAAGTTCCCAACCGGGAGTTTCTTCTGCCTTCTGCACAGCCGTCATTTCAGCGACGAAAACACCGCCTGCGCGGACAACGCCCCTGTTTGCAAGCGTCAAAAGAAATGAAGCATATCCCCGCTCTTCGCCCAACGCGTACGGCGGGTCGGCGAAGGCAATATCAAAACCGCCGCCTGAATAGCGTTCGATCCATTTGTAGGCGTCTGAAACAACGGATTCTGCAAGCGAACGCGCCTTGTCCTTAAGCAGCATTTCTGCGTTTGAGCGAAGCACTTTAACATGCCGGGCATCGGCTTCGACAAACACCGCGCTTGCCGCGCCGCGCGAAATCGCCTCAAGCCCCACCGCGCCGCACCCGGCAAACAGGTCGAGAAACCTTGCACCGGCAATCTCTTGCTGGAGCATCGAAAAAACCGACTGCCTGACTCTGTCCTGTGTAGGGCGTATCGCGCCGGACTTCGGAACAGCCAGAATGCGCCCGCAAAACTCACCTCCAGCAATTCTCACGGCCTGTACTCCGCGCAACTGTCGGCAGTCTCCCAGACCTTTACCGACGAGAGCCCTGCAATCAACGGTTTGAGTTCGGCAAAAAAATAACGCGAAAGATTTTCGGCTGTGGATCTGAACGGAAGCGGCACGGCACGCATAGAGTGCTTTTTAACCACGGCGGCGATTTCGCATTCCCCTTCTGATTCCGTATTATAAATGAAGGCGTGATCAAAACGATTGCATATCACATTTTGCGCAATTGTCTTTAACTCTTTGAAATCTATCACCATATCGGTTGAATCGTCCTCGGGACGTGCAACTGAGACATCGACACGATATGTATGGCCATGGAGATTCTTACACAGACCTTCGTGGTTGGTAAGAATATGGGCCGCATCGAACTTTACACTCTTTGTAACGGAAATCATGATTCAATTCCTCGGCATTTCAAAAAATTTTTAATATTTTATCATAATACAAAAACTACAGCTGACTCTTGAGCAGTTCGGATGGATCAAAACGCAAATCGCCCCACGGATATGCGCCAAGCGCGGCAAGCGCCTCGCCGGCAAGGAACAGCGAGCCGCATACCAGTACTTCAGGCTCAGATGCGAACGCCGTGTCAACACCTGCAGAATCGAGCGCCTCACGCAATGAAGACGCACTTGAAGAGTCGATGCCGGCTTCTCTCATTGCGGCAGCCAGCACCGGAGCGTCGATTGAACGCGGATTGTTCGTTTTAACAGCTATTGCACGCTTTACTCTCGGCGCAAGAATGGACAATGTTTCAGCAACATCTTTGTCGGAGCAAAAGCCCGCAACAAGCGTAAAGCGCTTCTCACCGAATTCTGCAAGCGCATCGACAAGCGCCCGCGCCGCTGGAGGATTATGAGCCCCGTCGACAATCGCATTGCCGATTTTCTGGAAACGACACGGCCATTGGACATTTGCAAACCCGTCAATCATACGCCCGGGGAACGGCATTGAAAGGAGTTTTCCTTCCTTTATGACCTTTAATGCGGCAAGCGCCGTTACGGCATTCTCGGCGTTAAAACTCCCTGCAAGAGAGAAATTGCCGGGCAGTTCGCTTTTGCTGACAATATCGGGGGCGTAATAAAACCTGCTGCCGAGTTTACGGGCCCTATCCTCGACAACCTCTCTAACCTGTGCGCAATTTTCACCAAGCACAACGCTGACGCCAGGCTTTATTATGCCGGCTTTTTCATTGGCAATCTCTTCTAAGGTAGTGCCGAGCCAGTCGCAGTGATCGAGGCCGATTCGCGTAATGACGGTAACAACCGGGCTGCAGATGTTTGTTGCGTCAAGCCGTCCGCCAAGCCCCGTCTCCATTACAATAGCATCAACCGACAATTGGGCATACAAGCAGAATGCGACAGCCGTAAGCGCCTCGAAAAATGTTGCGTCGACCCCACATTCGTTTACAGCCGCTTCTACTTTCTGCGATATAGAATCGAGTGTTCTGTCGTCAACCGGCCTTCCGCCGACAAAGAACCGTTCGTTAAGCTTGAGAAGATGCGGCGAAGTATACCTCCCTGAACAGAGCCCGGAAGCCGTCAAAGCGCTGTCGATAATTGCCGCACACGCCCCCTTTCCATTTGTGCCGGCAATATGGATTGCATCAATTGCCTTGTGAGGGCTGCCAAGCATTTCGCATATTTGCGTAATATTTTCAAGGCCGGCTTTCATGCCGAACCGCCGCCGCGATGCAAGATTTTCTAAAAAGCCCTTCATCGCCCGTACCAAACCGCCCCGATTGCGCTCAGCGCGTAGCCTAACATAACACACCAGATCAACTTGTCGGTAAGAAGCACTTTTTCGGGACGGCCCACATCCTTGCCGCCTAACATCAGCAGTAGATACCGTACCAGCCCAGCAGCAACAAACAGCGTCGTTATTGACAATGCCCTCGAACCGAACCTCGCAACGGTATCGGGTGAAACCGTATACAGCGAATAAACGACGGCAGTAACAATTGCCATTACCACAGCGAGCGAATCAATCAAATGCGGATGATACCCGGACAGCGCTTTCCGAGACTGGCATGCCACAACCATCTCGTGGCGACGCTTGCATAGGGCGAGAAAGAGGGAGAGAGAGAAGGCGCACGCAAGAAGCCACGGCGAAATTCTCACATCCATGGCCGCCGCTCCCGCAACAGCGCGAAGAACGAAACCGGCCGCGATAACAGCAATGTCGACATACGGAATACGTTTAAGAAAGCCGGAATAGAGGCTCTGCATGACAGTATAGATTAATATCACCGCGAATCCCCATGTTCTATCCGGATGACGAAACACCAAATACGCCGGGAATGCCAACGAGCAGGCGTATAAGGCAAGAGCAACCCTTACAGCGTCAATTTTGGTAATTAATCGGGCAGCGATCGGACGAAGACGCTTAACAGGATGAAGCCTGTCTGCCTCATAATCCGATATGTCATTTAAAAGGTAAAACGCGCTTGAGATAAGCGAGAACGAAACAGCCATCGCCGAAACCAATAGAAATGGGCGATATCCGCGAGCCATAGCCGCTTGAGAATCATCAGCAAAGGCGAAAAACCACGCAAGAAAAACAACGCCATTCTTAGTCCATTGATTCACCCTAAGAGCCTTAAGCCAGATTTTAAGCCTCTCAAACGTCATTTATTCGTCCTCCAACGGATAAGCCCCCAAAAAAGAGAATGATCGGTATACTGACGGCACGATTCGTTCTCATATAATGTCCAAAATTTAGACCAGTTGCGCTCAACGGCAGGATCCCACCTGATCGGCATCAGCGACAGACATTTTGAACGGGTGAGCCCCCCTTCTTCTTCGCTCTCCCAAAAAGGCCAAATCCTGTTAAATTTTTCAGACGATGTCCAAAATGGGAAAACCCGCGTCTCATCATCGTATATTTCAACCAACTTCCAACCGAACCGCTTAACACCGCTTACACGTGAACCGTCCTTAAAACTGAAATTTTCAACGGACTCGTACAGCGGCCAGAATGAAATGCGCGAACGTTGCGGCATATCCTCAAACTCAACGAACGGCCATGGGAGTCTAATGCGAAAAAACGGCATACTGCGCAACTCGCCATTACGACCCTTACCGTTTGTAATTATCATCGTAGACGAGAAAAACGGCGGCAAATACAGCGCCTGACGCTCGCGCTCGCGTTTGACCTCGCCGTAAAACGGCCAAACCATCCATGAATACCCAGAGCCGGCAGTATCGCGATCGGCGCGATATTCGGCCCATGTTACAATTGGCCAAAGCGCATATTGATGAATGCTCTCTCGTTGATGTCGAATCCCGTAAAACGGCCAAACTCCCCATGAACCGTCATTGCTCCACGAGACAAAAGGAAAAAAAAGATTTGTCGTATCTACCGTCGAGCCAGCCCTATGAGTCTTGTAACGCATCCAAACCGGCCAGAAGGCAAACTCCAAATCATAAAAAAAGGCTATATTTGGATGATAACCATAAACAGGAAAGAGCCCGGCATAATCACCTTTGCCTGGATATGTCCCGTTAAACCAGATGGGCAAAACCGAGAACTGGCCGCCTTTGCCGTCCCGATGGGATTGATAATTGGCGATCAAGCAAAAACGCCACCAATCGCGATGCTTCGTGAAGAGCGGCCAAATGACATCGGCAACATCTTCTTCGCATGAAACGAAAGGCCTTAATGCGAACGAATCGGGCCCCCTTTCGTAGAAGGGCCCGATTTGAAGCGAGGCAGCCAGAAGAATGCTACTTAACACTCTTTCTTAACTCCTCGAATTCTTTCTTCTCAAACTCAGACAGCTCGTTGATGCGCCCGAGAACAATACGCATCGTACCCTTTGCTCTAAGCATTTCACCGCGTTTAATCTGTACCCGCGCAAGCGAAACAAGCATGCGAACATCGGCCTGTTTGCCGTTTTCATCTTTGGAAAGGTCACACGCCTTTTGAATGCACGACTCTGCCTCATCGAACGACTTGCCGCAATCCATAAGAATCGAACCGAGCGTCTCCCAGGCGACGTAAAGCTTTGGAGTTACCTTAACAGCCTGACGGGCAACCTTTTCGGCCTCTGCAAAATCTTTTTTGCGGCGAAGAGCCTCGGCAAGGTCGTTAAACGCCAGCGGAACCGGCTTGCTGCCACCGACTGCAAGGCGAAGATGCTTGACCGCCTTGTCATAATCGGCATTGCCGAGCGCGAGAGAGCCTAATATGTAATTGGCAAGGCAGTTGTTGGGATCGACACGGAGCGTTGCGTTGGCCTGCTGCTCGGCATGCGCCTTGTCGTCGAGCTGAATATCGAGGCTCATAACCATATCATTTGCAACATTAGCCGCAGGACGGCGCTTTGATATTTCGGCAAACGAATCGCGGGCCTTCCTCATATTCTCAATGCCGCCTTTGCGCATAAGCGAAAATGCGCGCGTCGACTGCAAAACATGAACGCGAGAGCCGACAGCATGTTTCTCCATGGCGGGAATGACTATTGTGTCAATCTCTTTAAGACAGGCTTCTCTGCGCTTGATCTGCTCCGGAATTTTCGACCCCTCGAGCGAGTCTGCAATTCTCATCAGCGTTACCGAAAGCATTGAGAGCGCATTGACGTTTGAAGGATCGTCGTCAAGAGCCTTTCTGAGAATCTCCTCGGCCTCATAATGCTCGTCTTTGAGCAAATGCAAATTGGCCATCTGGACGCGGTATTCAGGTTTGCTCTCAACCCCCTTGAGTGCGCGCGAAAGATATTCAATCGCCTTGTCGGTATGCCCTTCAAGCATTTCAAGCTGAGAAAGACGCGTAAGAACAACTCTGTTTGCAGGATCTTCCTTGAGAGCCTTGTCGTATATTTCACGCGCACGATCCTTCTCGGCTCCATCGGCATACATTGATGCAAGGACATTTAATTCAACAAGTTTACGATGATCGCCGGGAACGAGATCCATCGCACGGCGAATCTGGTAAACCCCGAGGTCGTACTGCGTTCCGCGCGACATGAGAGCCTGCCCGTAATTGAGCATAAACTTTGGATCGCAAATATAGCCGTAGAGAACATACAGCTGCCTCGGATCGTAACGACGGTATTTATCGGCAGCAATCTCCTTGAGACGCGCGGTAATCTCCTTATGTTTATCCTTGGCTCTCTTGAAATTAACCTTGCTTGCGAGGAGCTCTTCATTTATAAGCGCGCTGAGATTGTCGGAATCGATTTGGCCAAGAACGAGCTCATACAATGCAAACGCCTTCTCAAAATGCGCGGCAGACTCGGCCTTCTTGCCGTCGCTCCAGAGTTTAAGCCCCTTGAAATGGTGGTAACTTCCCTGATTTGTCGCAAGAAGTCCGACGTGCCTTCTTATTTCGCATGCAATGCGTGAATCGCGCTTGAGCTTACGAGCATCGCCCGAAGCGACATATGCATAACTGCTCCAACCAGCGGGCGTGTTGAGTATTGATGCGAATTCAGGCCATGACTTGAGCCAATCGCCTGAACGTGACGGATCGGAACCGAAGAAAAACTGTTCTGCAACAGGCTCGATACCGGCGCTCATCCACAAATGGGGAGCCCCCCACACCGCGGCCTTGGACGATATATCGGCGTCGGCCTTGAACCACTGCTCTATAAACGGAAGAAGACGCAGCCTGTCAAGCCCTTCATCGTCAGTAAGTACAGAATAAAGCTTTTCGCTGTTGGCCTCACCTGCAAGTTTCTTATCTGCAACCTTTTGGGCAAGACCTTTCATATACACGGCATCGTTCTCCCGGTTCAGTGAAACGAGATTAAGCTCGCGAGACTGCCTATACGATTCGATTGCCAGGCTGCTGTCGAGAAGACCGTTGGATACAAGCCATGTGCGTTCACCGAGATCAGCGAGCACCCTCTTTGAAATTTCAGAGGCAAACTCTCCTCTCTTTGAATTAAAACCGGAAAGAAACGATACCGGCACCGACAACACAAGAAGAAGAGCAAAAACGCACAACCCAATTTTTCCGATCTGCTTTGATTTAGCGGCGCTTGCTATTGCCGCCGAATCAGGATCGTCCTTTAAAGAGGAGTTGCGGGTCAGACTCCACCAAAACGACATCAAATAACCGGGAAGGAACGCGGCAAAAGCGGCGATTACAACAGGGGAATAGCCTGAATTGCCCAACACTGACGACGGCGACAAAGCGGAGGCGGTAGCAAGAACCGCCACAATGGACATAAAACCGTGGTAAATAAACACTACTGCGCCCTTTTCGCCGCCAAAAGCCTTAAGCGATGAAAAAAGCGAAACAAGAAACGGGAAGACTGCAAAAAGCACGGCAAAAAACCAATACGGATGCACAAGTTCCTGCTTTATGATTGAATATTGGAATTTAACATATCCGTTAAAATCGCCTATCATTGAAATCGAGAAGCAAATCCCGATGATAAAACCGGATATGACCAGAGCAGAGGCTATGTACCAATGTTCGCCACGCTTGGCCGCAACAGCAGAGGCGAACGAAAGCACCAAGGGAAGCATGAACAGGAACGCTACAGAATCAGCGACACCAAGAGCGGCTGCTGCACCCGAAAGAAGCGGAAAAAGCCACGCCGCATATTTGGCCGCCCTGTAATATGGAAGCAGCAAAACAAGCACGAGCATTGCCCATAACGCGTCAATGACCGACGGACCGAGATGGACGGCACTGTCGCAAAAGCACGGCGTCAGCATTAAAACTATTGTTGAAAGCACGCCGCCTATGCGCCCGCCAAGAATTGCGTCGGACACGGCAAAAGAGTCGTTGAATCTATAACGCAGAAATCTCGATACAAGATGGTAAAGCGAAATAATGCATAGAACAGCGGCGATTGGAGCGGCTACAGGCGAATACCCGAAGAGACCGGCATACTTTTTCGCAAGTGGGAACAACTCGCATTCGCCATTGTTAAGCCCCATCCACACCGAAACAACATCGGCATCTAACCCCGGCAATATTGCGCTTGATGAAGTAAACAAATACAAAAGCGCGGCAACACCACCCAGGATTAGCGAAATGATCCAGTCAATCTTCATGCCCGTCTCCTTAATTATATGTTTTTCAAGGCTTGCTTAAGATCGTCGATAAGATCATCGGGATCTTCCAACCCGACAGAAAGACGAATCAGGTCCGGCGGAATGCCAGCCTCTTCAAGCTGTTTATCGGTCAACTGGCGGTGGGTATGCGATGCAGGATGCAGCACACAGCTCCACGCGTCGGCTACATGCGTCACGATACCGATAAGCTTGAGCGAATCCATAAACTTGATTGACGCTTCACGCCCGCCGCGAATGCCAAATGTCATCACGCCGCAGGGAGCCGGGCCGTCAAACTGCTTTTTGACAAGCGGATTATATTTGGAATCAGGCAACCCTGCAAAATTCACCCATGCGACCTTTTTCTGCCTCTTAAGCCACTTGGCGATCTTAAGCGCAGACTCGGCATGGCGACGAATTCTCAAATGCAGGGATTCGAGCCCGAGGTTGACGAGAAACGCATTGAATGGCGAAGGGATGGAGCCAAAGTCGCGCATCAGATGCGCCGTGCATTTTGTGATGTACGCAAGTTTGCCAAATGCCTTAGAATAACTTAGGCCGTGATATGAATCGTCCGGCTCTACGAGACCGGGGAACTTGTCGGCATGCTTCTCCCAGTCGAAATTGCCGGAGTCGACTATGCAGCCGCCGACCTGCGAAGAATGGCCGTCGATATACTTTGTAGTAGCGTGTGTCACGATATCGCAACCGAATTCAAATGGACGGCAGAGAATCGGAGTCGGGAAGGTATTGTCGATAATAAGCGGCACACCGTTCTTGTGCGCTATCCTGGCGAATTTTTCAATATCCAAAACACAGCCGGACGGATTGGCGACAGTCTCACCGAACACGCATTTCGTATTCGGCCTGAATGCCGACTGAATGGTTTTGGCGTCGGCATCGGGATCGACAAACGTAAACTCAATGCCAAGCTTTTTGAGCGACACCGCAAAAAGATTGAACGTGCCGCCATAAATCTGAGCCGAGCAGACAACATGGTCGCCTGCATTGCAAAGGTTTAAAATTGCATACGTTGAGGCAGCCTGGCCGGAACTTGTCAAAATGGCAGCGACACCGCCTTCGAGCGCAGCAATCTTTTTGGCGACCTCGTCATTGGTCGGGTTTGCCAAACGCGTATAGAAATAGCCTGATGCTTTAAGATCGAACAAATCAGCCATATGCTGAGTTGTATCGTACTTAAATGTAGTTGAAGAATATATCGGCACCTGACGCGGCTGACCGCACTTGGGAGACCATCCGCCCTGAACGCAAAGTGTATCTAATTTCATACTGTCAATTATACCAAATATTTAACTATTTTTATTTGATTTTCTAACATCCAAAGAAGATCCGACAGAAGTGCCGGCACTCATACGACCTGATTTGAATGACGATGATTTCAACTGGGACAAGATGCGTTCAAACCTTTTAAGTTCGGCCTCTCTCCCGCCGCGACGCTCATACGCACCATCAGCCATTGGACGGCTCCGCCGATTCTTGAGAGACGCACTCTTCAACTGCCGGCTGCGGAGCGCTGGGAGCAGTTGCCGGTGCAGGCTCAAAACGGGTGGGGTTCTTCGCCATAAACTCCCATGCAAACGCCTTGTAGCTCTCGGCGCCCTTAGAGCGCGGATCGAGAAACACCACTGGAGTACCCATGGAAGGCGCTTCCGAAACTCGAACATTGCGAGGGATTACAGTCTCGTAAACCTTCTCCTCAAAATGCTTCCTGACCTCGCTCATAACATCCTGCGTAAGCTTAGCCTGCGCATTCACCATAGTGAAGACAATTCCGTTGAGGGCAAGCGAAGGATTGATTGACTGGCGAATGCGCTCGATGGAACCGGTAATTAGCGCCAAACCGTCCATAGCGAGAAATTCGGCCTGAATGGGGATAAGCACTCCATCGCTCGCAACCAGCGAGCTTGTCATGACAATTCCGAGCGACGGCGGGCAGTCGAGAATAATGTAATCGAACGCACCAGATTCACGCACTGGCGCAAGCGCGTTGCGAATCATCTCAAGGCGGTCTTCACGCGCGCCGAACTCAAGCTCGGCACCTGCAAGATCGACCTCGGACGGAATGACATTGAGGTTGTTCCATTTAGTAGGCTGAATCACATCCTCAATGGGTTTTTCGCCAAGAAGGACGGGATAGAGTGAAACGCCCTGCTGTTTTTCAAGCCCAAGTCCGAGTGTTGCGTGAGCCTGAGGATCAAGATCGACCACAAGAACCGTTCTCTTGCGCGCCGAGAGTGCCGCCGCCAGATTGACGACTGTCGTTGTTTTACCTACACCGCCCTTTTGATTCGCAATTGCAATTATCTTCGTTCTACGTTCCATTAAAATCTCCAATCGTTCAAACTGCCGTCAAAACAATTTGCCGCTATCGTTAAGCTCTTTAATATTCTTCTCTGCACTGCGATTGACTTCTCGGAGCCACAATTCAACAAGCGCAATATCCCACGGATCGTCAACACCTTGAAGAACTGCCGCGAATTTGTCGTCGGAAGAAAGCACCGACTCTTTCACGCGTTCGGTCACAGCCTCGATGGAATCGGTGAGAATCTGCTCTGAAAAATTATCGCTTTTCAAATGAAAGCCATACTGCAATATCCTGAGATTGTTCTCATTTGCCTTGAGGAATTCAAGATACTCCTTGGCCTCTTCGCCAAAGCCTTCAGTAGTAATCTCACCGAAACGCGGAGTTATTATTCTCGGCTGATACGCCTCCAAGCGCCCTTCGCGGACTCTTATTTTGCCAGGGTGGTCATCAAGTTCGGATATAAGATGATAATTGACAAGAGTTGAGCCAAACGTCTCAAGCGAATGAGAAGGCGAAACAAGTATTTTAACCTGCTTCGCGGCATACCATCTGTCAAACGAAATATCGGAACTCATGGGCAGAAAAAATCAACCGCAGCACTTTTTATATTTTTTGCCGCTCCCGCAAGGGCAAGGGTCGTTACGGCCCACCTTGGGAGACTCGCGAGTGACAGGAGTCTCTCCAACGAGTTCGCCGTCGTCAAACTTCCACTCTCCGTCAATTTTCACAAACTTTGCGACCTCGTGATGGTTGCAGAATTCGTTATTGGCCGTATATGTGGCGCGAAACTCAACAACACCCTCGGTGTCGTCTGCAAGACCCTTTTCCGCAGCGATGATTTCGAGACCATGCCAACGCGCGGCTCGGCTCCATGCGGTAGAGGCCCTCTCGTCAAAATCAGCCTGAACGGCCTCCGTTGCGCTTGTCTTCAAAAACTCAATATGCTCAGTGGCATACGCACTGTAACGTGCGCGCATAAGCTCTTCAGCGGTTTCAGCCTTGCGCAGCCCATTGAGAATAGAACCACAGCATTCGTCGTACTTCTTACCGGAACAACACGGACAATTTTCTAAATTATTTTTCATAATTTTTATATTTTATCATATACTTATATTTACTATCAATAATCAAACCTCAAATTGAGAGGCGTGTTGCTTGTCGTGATATCCAAAAGTAAATGCAAGAACTACTTGCGTTTAGTTTTGGACACGACGCAGAGAAATCATTGACCTGTAAAGTTTATTTTTGATAACATCATCAAAGCGTTATGAAAATCAGCGATATCCTCTCTCACAACAAGTATTCCGTTTCTTTTGAAGTGTTTCCTCCAAAACGTGATGCTTCGATGGATCCGGTTCTGCACACTGTCAAAGAACTTGCAAAAGAAAATCCATCTTTTATTTCAGTAACATACGGTGCCGGCAGGAGTGCGAACACCAATACCGTTGCACTTGCCGAGCATGTCCAAAAAATTTGCGGCGTACCGGCTCTCGCCCACTTGACCTGCCTTACGTCATCCCATGAGAAAATTGCAGCAGAAATCCAGGCGTTGCGCAATGCCGATATCGAGAACATCCTCTGTCTTCGCGGAGACGCTCCCGACAGCATGACACGCGATAACAATCGCGATTTCGCCTATGCCGCCGATCTCGTGCACAAGCTGCGTCCCTCCAATTTCTGTCTCGGCGGAGCCTGTTATCCGGAATGCCATCCCGAATGCGAGCATCTTGAATCGGATATAAAACATCTTAAAAGCAAGGTTGACGCCGGGCTTGATTTTCTCACCACCCAAATGTTTTTCGACAACAA
>JAZOTG010000058.1:0-2431 GCA_045657505.1 Kiritimatiellia bacterium
GCCTATTCCATCGCAGAGGGAATCAAACGTGGGTTCACAAGGTTCGGCAAATGGATAAGTACTTTCGCACAAACAAATACACCTGACGCTTCAACGGCGGACGCTCCCATGCTACCAGGCTTCTTAGAATTCTTTGAAGTCGACTACGGATAGCCTTTCATAAATGTAAAACCATAAAATACACTTCGTAAAATACACTTCACCCTTTATTTATCGGGGTGAAATGCACTTTCGCGTTCAAAAAATGGGTAAACTCCAGTAACCTTTGACTTTTCAAAGGTGGACAGATATGAAAAAACTGCATTTTATACCTTATTTCATACCCAAACAGTGCGCATCTCTCACTTGAAAAGTGCGCACTTCTCGACCAAGAGGTGCACACTTCTTTTCTTGGAGCTTACGACACCCCATCAACCGCTTTGCGCAATCGCCGCTTGTCGGATTACGCTTTCAGCAGCGCAAGAATACCGCATAAAATGATTATCCCGAGAAACCACACAACACACTCGAGGCACGACTGCGGGCCGTCGCATGAACCATCCGGTCCGGACGGCATCCTCAAGCCTCTCTCAAACTCCTCCTTAATTTTCCAATCCAGTCATAATCACCATCGCTCTACACTTGCAGAAATTTATCTCATGTATTTCAGAGTTACCGGCCCGACAAGTCCAGAAGGTCGAACGCGATATTTAGCGGCATCAAGCGGCAGATAATTACTGCCGACCATATTTATGTCATTAAAAATTTTCCACTTAACGCCCGTCATATCGTTCCAACGCAGACGGTTCGCTCCAAGGTTCGTAACTTCGACTTCAAGAACATTATCTGTAGCTTTCAAATGAGCAATATAGCTAAGGTATTTGTAAGGCGGCATAAACCTGACGCCGAGATCCCGCCCGTTCAATTTAACGCGGGCGATTTCACAAACTTCACCAAGATCCACATAAATAATCGTGCGGCCCCACTTAAGTTCGCCTCTCCGATGTTCATCAACATCGAATTTTGCGGTATATCGCATCGTTCCCGAAAAAGATTCATCCCACTTATGCCAGGACTCGAGCGATGAGAGTTTTCTTGCATCCGGCATAACCGGACCGCCGCAAACAGGTTCAACCTTCCATTCGCCTATTTCAATTTCAAGGCTCCGTTCAACCGCGTTCGTCAACACTCTCGTAGGAATATTCGGCGCGGCGGAGACAAAAAGCGAGTGACCAGGCTCAATGTCAACTCTACGCTGCCTTCTTCTGATACTGCCATCAAGAGGATTCATAATCACAAAGCCCTCTTCAGGCTCAGGCGAATCATGCTCGATACGAACCGGATTGTCTCCCTGATTGACGACGAAATACATGGTATGTCCGTTCCTCTTCCAACGCGTCGCCGAAAGTCCACTCTTGGGATCGAACGGACTCTTTCGCGCCTTAAGAGGTTTTGAAACAAGAGCGGGATCAATGACTTCGGCATATTTTTCTCCGAGTCCTTGCGCGAGCATACGCGGTGAAATATAATCAAAAAAGTACCCTTCAGCGTACAGTTTTTTAGCGACCTTGCCGATCGGTTCGCCATAAAACCACTCACGTCCGTGAACACTCATTTGCCTGACTTCATTAGGCTTTTTCTTGCGGAACGAATCAGGATCCCACACAATAGCAAGATCATTGTCGCTCTCCCATGTCTGGAAAATCGACTGACAGCGCGTAATGTAATCGTTAAGCGCCTTCACTTCGCGCCAGATAGGATTTCGAGGATTCATCTCCAACGATGCGTAAAAGCACCACCCCGGCCAAGGCGCATCAACAGGCGAATAATTAAGCCCGTGATAAAACACATGATTGACACCTGCGAGAAAAAGTCTATCGATAAACTCCTTTATTTCCCGCGGCCGCTCGCAAAAATGCTCATCGATCCATGTGCAGCTTTCAGCAGAGACTAGACGCGTACCTTTTACGTGCGCGGCTGAAGAAGCGAATTTAGAAATGAGAATATCGCGATCGCCCTTGCCGAACATTTCAGTTTCGGGAATATCCGCCAAAGCGTAAAAGTCGAGCCAGTTCGACGGCGCACCATGCGCCTCATTACGCGTTATATAACCGTTTCTACGACACCAATCTGTCCATACGCTAAACGTCGCAAGCTGAAGTTCGTCTATATCGCCTCCGTTTTTGGGACGAGCGTTGTAATATTCGTAGCTATCGTGATAGAATGCGCGGGGCTTTTCAGCTGAACCGTTGAGGCCGAACGCGGCCTCGAAGCGCTCGACGTGATTCGACATCGCTTCCGGCGAAAACGGATCGATCATATAACCCGCGCCGCCGAGACCGGCGCGTTTAACCTTCATCTTTGAACTCGCGGCATCCGACTCCTTCACCCACGGCCCTCCGAAACACCATCCCGCCCCCATAGTAAGATCAACATTAAGATCGTATTTACG
>JAZOTG010000059.1:0-5689 GCA_045657505.1 Kiritimatiellia bacterium
CTCATCGTTCTTGTAACCGAGCTCGCGAGCGACCTCACGAATGAGCGTAGAACGCTCCGACTTAGCAATCGGCTGCATCTGCATATCAAGCATAAGCATTTCAGTAAGCGATTTTTCATTTGGGATGCCACCCTTAAACGTTGCCGATATCGCCTCCCTGCGCTTGAGCAGCTTTATGTATTTTTCGTGATTGGTGCGCTCTTCCTTCGTCATGCGCGACGTGTCTATGGATTCAAGATAATCCACTCTGCCCTTTGCAAGCTCGGATAGTTTTGCCGTCATCCTTGAAATGGCATTGGTCGCCTTGGTAAACTCCTCCGCCGGAAGCTGCCGCTTGATTTCGTCGACAATATCATTATTGGAACTAAGCACCAATTCAACTTTGTTGGTGGAGCCCCTGCCGATGCTGAACTTGCCCTCGTCTCCCGATGCAGTCTTATTAGACGCCTCTGCCGCTGAAAGCTTTTTCTCAAGTTCGACAATCCGCTTCTGCGCCGCCCTGAGCTTAGCGGCGATTTCAGTTTGATTGACCTCGGCATCTAAATCCTGCGACTGCGAATGTTTTGTGAACTCGACTCCGGCCGTAATATAGCCAACTGCGGCGGCGCCCGCGACAGAAACGGCGAATAAAATCTTTTTCATTGAAAACCACCTCTATTTTGTAGATCCCGCTGATGAGCTATAAAGAAGGTTTCAACGCCCAAAGCCTTATGCATTGCCCGCGCGAGCGCCTTCACTCCGAATGTTTCAGTCTCATAATGACCAGCAGTGAGCATCTTCATTCCAACATTTTCAGCTGCAATCTCATCGGCCCACGATGCCTCGCCCGTCACGAAGAGGCTGCACCCGAGATCGCCTGCGTCTTCGGCAAACTCCCCCGCCCCGCCCGAACAAACGCCAATGCGCATGCCCTCTTTTAGTTCAATATCGCATTGACCTATTCTGTATGTGGCGCTGCGCGTTGCAGAACCGGTTACGCCTATAGTATTGCCATGATACGAAAAAGCGGGTTTAATGCAATCAAGTTCGAGAAAACGGGCAATTTCCCAATTGTTTCCGTATTTCATATTAGCATCGAGCGGCAAATGCGAAGCGTACAATGCAATATTTGAACGAATGGCCTCTTTGACGACGTTATACACGCCGCCTGAAAGACGTTTAATGCCACCGCCCCACGATATGCCATGATGAACAACGCACAACTGCGCATTGAACTCGGCCGCGCGTGCAAAGAAATCCGCCGATGCGTCAACGCCGAAGGCGACACGCTCCAGCGTATCGCCTTCTCTGCCGATTTGGAGGCCGTTGTTTGACACATCGTCAAACCGGTCTATCTCCAACTCGTTATCAAGCCATGAAAGAACTTCGGCTAATTTCATTCAACCGTATTAAGCTCTCTGATGACCATTGCAGCAAAATCCTTAATGGCCTTGCTGTTGCTGGCCGCCGCAATTGCGTTTATCGCCTTGACATCGCTCTTTCTGCCGCACCAGCGAAGCTGATCAAGGAAGAAGGTTGTACGATAGATGTCGGTCGAGGACTTGGCTGCCGAAAGAAGGGCTGCAACCCAGCGAACACGGACTCCCGCGGCCTTGGGGCATTTATTGCACATAACCTTATGCGAGATCTCCATAATCTGAGTCGCGACAATCGGTTCTGTCAAATACGCGCCCTGCACCTTCGCAAGCAAGTCGGCCATGGACTTGTCGGTGGCAACAAGCCCCGAAATGGTCTTGCAGCTGAGCGCCTCGTCAAGAGCCTTCTGGTTTACGTTCTGCCAGTGCACAGCCGTGGGAGCCGCCTGTTTAGGGGCGGCCGTCGGCTTGATGTTTGTGTACTGGTTGGCGAAAACTCCAAGTGTAGAGCCTATGAGAGCTACCGTAAAAAGAATCTTTTTCATTGAAATAATCTCCTGTTATTTTTCTGTTAGCCCTTCATAAACTCAGTGGCCCATGGATCGCGCATTGACTGGTAAAGGAGCCTGTCGGCAGCACTGTCATTCTTGGCATGGAGAGTGACCGGGTCGAACTCAAAGCCACGGCCAAGACGCTGTGCAACAATACCAAGGTTGAACATCGTGCAGCTGCGGAAGCCGTTTGTTTCGTTAAGGGCAAACGTCTTACGCTCACGTACCGACTGCATAAAGTCGGTAATCTGAGGAGCCGGCTCGGGAAGTTCCTTCAGGATGGCGCGTGCGTCAAGTTCCTTGCCCGTATTATCAGTCATCTTGAACATCTGGTTCTTGGCCTGCTCATGCGTGGTCCAAAAGCGGGTGCTACCGTTAGGAAGCTTGACCGGCCATATCGTTGCCTTGGTACCCTTGAGGAATGGCTCGTTACAAAGCGAGCCGTCACCGTCAAGAATCACTTCCGTTCCGTCGGCATAAGTGAGCGTGATACGGTCAAAGCGGCCGACAACATCAGGATGCTGCTTGGGACCGACATAGTCGATCTTCACGGGGCTTGTGTCGTCCTTGCAGAGAATGTACTGCACGGGGTCAAGATAATGCTGAGCCATATCGCCAAGTCCGCCGGCATCGTAATCCCAATACCCGCGGAATGTTCCGTGCGTGCGATGCCTGTTGTAAGGCTTCCACGGTGCCGGACCAAGCCACATGTCCCAGTCAAAATTGGCGGGGCACACTTCGGGTTCAAGATTGACGCGGCCCGACCAGATAAACTTCCAGTCAAAGCCCTGCCCTCTACCGAACACGCAGCGGATAGGCTCGCCGGGGTTGGAGACGATATTGTTCTCCACCATCTGGCGCACGGGCTTTACAGGCGTACCGAAGCCATAGAAAGGATCCTTGAAGCGGAACCAGGTGTTGAGGCGGAACATACGCTTCTTGGCCTTAACGACCTCCATGACGCGCTTACCTTCGCCAACTGTACGGGTCATGGGCTTTTCGCACCAGATATCCTTGCCTGCATTGGCGGCCATTACGCACTGTACGCCATGCCAGTGCGGCGGCGTGCAGATATGGACAATGTCAACCCCCGGATCGGCGAGAAGCTCGATAAAATTCTTATAGTGCTTGATATTGCCCCAGCGGCCTTTCGCTCTGTTGACCATGCCGATTGCGCGACCCTCGTCGGGATCGCAGGCGCCCACAAGCCTCGAACCGCCATAAGGAAGGTGATTCTCGGAACTAGCAATGCTACCGCAGCCAATAAGCGCACGCGTAAGTTGATTTGAAGGAGCCTCAGCACCCCAAAGCACCTTTGCCGGAATGAGGTTAAAGGCACCGATGGCGCCTGCCCCCTTGATAAACGACCTTCTTGATGTTTTCATTTTGTTACTTCTCCAATCTTTCAATTGCAAGTTTAATATCCTTGGCGCGATCGGCGCCGCCTTCACGTTCAATCACATAGTTACCATTATACCCGAGCTTTTTAAGTTCAGCAAGGAAGAACTTGCCGCCAACCTCGCCGTCACCCCACGGCACCTCGGCGCCCCATGTGCCAGGCTTTTTGGTGAAAAGAGCGTCCTTGATGTGTACCTGAACAATCCAGGGCATAAGCGTCTTGAGAGCCTTAATGGGATTGCCCTTCCCGTAAAGGATCATATTGGCAGGATCGAAATTAATACCGACACCAGGAACATCCTTGAGGAAGCGGGCAAGCTCTTCGGCAGTCTCCTGCCCCGACTCAAGAATAAGCTGTATGCCGTACTTGGCGCACTCGTCGCGCATCCACTTCACCCTCTCGACATACTTATTGTATGCGGCCTTGTCGTTTTCATCAAGAAAACCGGCATGAAGCGACATATACTTTGCACCGAGTTCCTTGGAAAGCTTTGCGCCGCTGGAAACGATAGACTTATTAGCCTCCCAATTGGCGTCGGGAACAATGCCGCCGGTAGCTTTGATAGACTCAAGCGTAGAATAATCCTCGCCGACCGTGGCGACCATTGTACCCATGATTTTCCACTCGCCGCGCTTCACCTTGCCCTTAACAAACTCAAGGGCTTCGGCGTTTTCCGCTCCGCCGTGTCGACCGTCAGCGTGCACAAACGGGCCAAGAGCAAGATGCACGCCCTTTACGCCTGCCTTGTCCATTTCGGCGGCGACATCCTTGAAAGACTTCTGCCAGCTCCAGCTGCACACGCCGATGCTGTCGTTTTTGACGGTTTCGGGCGGAAGCTCGCGAATGAAAATGTTGCGCCATTCAAGAGGATCGCCATGGCACTGAAGCTCAATCTGATCCTTGTCAAAAATCGGGAGGTTGCGATTCCAATAATTCTCAAGCTTTACATTGTCGACAACAAGCACGCCGTTAAGCCAAACGGTAACCCTGTCGCCGCGCATAATGACGTGGAAGCGATTCCAGTCGCCAACCTGCTTGTCAGCAAGCGCGAGAGGCCTTGACGGATTCTTCTGGTTGTTATAAAGACCGCCAGAACCGATATGCCACTGGTTGTGGGCGTCCCAAATCTGAACCTGAGGCGTGCCCCTCAAATAGAGGCCGGAGTCGCCCGTAATCGAAAGGATTCTCCAATCGGCCCAGAGTTCAAAGTCGGCATAATCGCGCTTGGTTGCAAGCGAGTAGCCGCCTCTAAATCCGTCAAAATAAAGATTACCGTTTCTTACGCTCCAGTGCTTGCGCATCTCATCGTCGGCAAATTTCTGAATCTCGGCGCGCTTTTCGGCGGTTGCATTGCGGCGCTTGATGGGATTGTCGAAACCTTCCTTGGTGGTAACGCCCTTCCAGTTTTCAAGATCGGACTCCTTGCCGGCAAAATATGTCTGGAAACCCTTGGGGCATGCCATCGTCTGAGTAGGGCAGATGTCGCCCATCTTCGCATTGGCGGGAAGTTCCTTGATGCGGATATTGCGCCACTTTACATTGAAACCGTGCCCGAGCCAGCCAATGGGGCCCGCAGCGTTGTGAAGGCCGGGGTGCTTCCTCTTGTCGGGGGTGTCGCCATCGCCCTTGTACTTTGAAACATCGCCCTTGGTAATCAGATATCCGTTGAGATAGTACTCGATTTCACTGCCGATCACCTTTACCTCAACAAAGTTCCACATTCCGGGCTTGCGGGCATAACTGCCGCCGCCGGCAAAGTTCCTGTCCTTGCCCCAGATCTGCTTGTTAAAATTGTCGCGACGCGCGGGGAATATGCCGTAAACAGAGCCGGTGTACTGATAGGGCTGAAGCTTGTCCTTTTTGTTTTGGGCATCATAATACCAGCTACCGCCGTCGTCAAGAAGCTGAAGCTCGCACATGCCGTAATATGCCGAATCGGAATTGGGATCCTTTTCATTCATACGGATACCAAGCCCGTTGTTGCCGTTAGGCGGCATGCAGAACTCAAAACGGAGAACAAAGTTGGTGTAGCTGCGCTTTGTGTAAAGATTGCCAGACTTTGCAAGCTTACGGCGCTCGGGATGGCACTGAAGCATTCCTGTTGAATCAATTGAATACATCTGCACCGCGCCATCCCACTGCGAAAGGTTATTCCCTTCAAGAAGAGAAACAAAACCTTCATCATATGTTGCAGGATAAGAGTCAGAAGCATAGACGGAGCCAGCGAAGCCCGCAACTAACGCAACTGTTGAAACCAACCTTTTAATATTCATAGGTACACCCCTTTATGAGAAATAATTGTATAAGAGTATAGCAAAATCTACCCATGTGTCAAAGGTAATCGGTTAGTCGAATGTGCGGACTAACGCCGCCCATCCGACTAA
>JAZOTG010000060.1:0-6408 GCA_045657505.1 Kiritimatiellia bacterium
CGTCACATCATGAAAGCCGTCTGCACCCGAAGTCGGGCATTTGTCCGCCTAAGGTGTGGGTGGTGATTGGGATGAAGTCGTAACAAGGTAACCGTTGGGGAACCAGCGGTTGGATCACCTCCTTTCTAAGGAGACATCCTCTTGCAATAAGCAATGAGGAAATGGTGAAAGCCTCGCGCAGACATTTCTGTTTTCTCGAATATCGAAACAAAGATCATGAGCGCGACTTTAAAAAAGTCGCGCTTTTGCTTTTTATCGCTTGCTGCAGCGTATTAGAATTGGTTATTGCCATGTATGATATAATCAATGAGAAAACAGATTAACTCAACCCGCAATTTTACAGAAGAGTAGCGTACACAAATGAAGATACTGATTACCGGTGGCAAGGGAATGTTAGGCAGAACGCTTCAGAGCCGATTTAGCGCTTATGATGTTACTGTTGCCGATTTGCCCGATTGCGACATTTTGAACAAGGCGTCCGTTGCCGGCGTATTTGCGCAATGTGACCCTGATATTGTTGTTCATTGCGCTGCCATGACCGATGTTGACGGTTGCGAGACATCTCGCGAGAAGGCTTTCAAAATAAACGAGGAAGGTGCACGCAACGTGGCTATCGCCTCAGCCGCAATGGATGCGCGCCTTATCGCCATATCCACCGACTATGTCTTTTCGGGCAATCTGGACGAGGGAAAAACGCAGTGGCATGAGCAGGATGTGCCGCGCCCGCAGACAGTATACGGCGCGTCAAAATTTGCAGGAGAGCAGATGATAATGTCGCTTTATCCCGAGGCAGTCATATTGCGAACGGCATGGTTGTACGGTGAGGGAGGCCCGAGTTTTGTGCATACCATCGCAAAGCGCCTTCAAGAGGAAGACGAGACGCCTCTTAAGGTGGTGAACGACCAATACGGCAATCCAACAAGCGCCGACGCCCTTGCCGACATAATTGAGTTTGTCATAGGCAAGCCGTCCGTTGAGGGAATTGTACATGCTACATGTTCCGGAAGTGCAACCTGGTATGACTTGGCATGCGAGATTAAACGCTATTTTGCCGCGTCGCGGTGTGAAGTATTGCCGTGCACGACTGCGGAATGTCCTCGGGCGGCGCAGCGACCGGCGAATTCCAGCCTTGAAAACGGCGTTCTTGATTTGCTCGGCTATAAATCGGAGCCCTGGCGGGAGGCGCTGTCCAAATTCATGAAAAAGGAATTTCCTGTTTCGGTCTGAATGGCAAGGGGGCGAATGATGCGGATTTGGGGAATAACGGGAACGAACGGAAAAACAACGACGACATGGATTTTGTCGGAGTTTTTAAAGGCTGCATATATAACGACAGTTGAGGTCAATACGCTCAGCCGCCGTTTTTCGACAGGATATACTACACCTCCGCTTGGTACGCTGAAGGATATTTTTTCCGAAATGAAGGCTGCCGGGGCGAATGATTGTGTGATGGAGGTTTCGTCGCACGCAATTGCCCAGCGCCGCACGGGAGATACTGTTTTTTCCGGAGGCGCCTTTACGAACTTGTCGGAAGACCATCTTGATTACCATAAAACGATGGAGGAGTATTTCAGAGTAAAGCTTCTCTTTGCCGAGCGAATAGCGCAATCGTTCAAGGCGCTGCCAACGCACGGCCGCCGCGATATGCCGCCGTTCGTCGTCTGCCTTGACGGCGGCTATGCCGGTGAAATGCTTGAGGCGGTTGGCAGGCTTCCGCTAAATGTCATTCCGATAACGCGAAAACACCCCAAGTACGATCTCTCGCGGTTGCAGCTTGTCGGGGATTACAACGAGTCAAACGTTCTCGTGGCTGCAGCGCTTGCAGAAGCGGCGGGGGTGCCGCACGACGCGATACAGAATGCGATTCCATCGCTTGCGCCGAGATGGGGGCGTCTCGAACATGTAAGCGCGCAGTCGGCGGCTGACGTGTACATTGACTTTGCGCATACGCCAGACGGTCTTGAAAAGGTGCTTACGGCGGCGCGCGGTTTTACAAAGGGCCGCATATGGGTGGTGTTTGGCGCAGGCGGCAATCGAGACACGGCCAAGCGGCCGATGATGGGAGATGTTGCACGCGCGCTTGCCGACAGGGTGGTTGTCACGAGTGACAATCCGCGCGGCGAAGACCCCACAAGCATAATCGCATCCATTTATGAAGGCGTCAGAAATTGTACTGCGCCGCGCGCTGATATGTCGAATGTATATCAGATCGTTGACAGGGCAGAGGCGATCGATTTCGCGCTGAGGCATGCGCGGCGTGGTGATGTTGTGCTTGTATGCGGCAAGGGGCATGAGACGACGCAAGAAATAAACGGAATAAAATATCCGTTCGATGATCGCGAAGTCGTACGCAATTTCAAACTGTAGGAACGGCATTCTTTTTAATTAAAAGTGAGGAGCGAAAATGACATACAGATTCAATGACGACGGGCGGAAAATCTCGCTGCTCGGTTACGGAGCGATGCGCTTCCCGACGATAGACGGCAAGCATGCCAACAGCTGGGCGGACGGGTATTCAAAAAATGGCATTGATCAGGCCGCGCTTAATGGACAAGTGCGATATATGCTTGAGAACGGGGTCAATTACTTTGATACATCGCCGGCCTACTGTCGCGGAGAATCTGAAAAATGTTTGGGTATCGCGCTTAAGGCAAGCGGGTTCAGGCGGGAGGATTATGTGATAGCGACCAAGCTGTCAAATTTTTCGCCGTCGCAATATCCGCTGGAGAAATGCAAGGAGATGTTTGAGAATTCCCTGAAGGCGCTTCAGACGGATTATATAGACAACTACCTGCTTCATTCAATAGGCAACGGCGGTTTTCCCACATTCAGCAAGAGGTATCTTGAAAACGGCGCGCTTGACTGGTGCGTGAAGCTTCGGCAGGAGGGGCGTATAAGAAATTTGGGCTTTTCATATCATGGCGACCCGAAGACTTTTGAGTGGTGCATGGAAAACCATGAAAAATATAAATGGGATTTCTGTCTGATACAGATGAATTATGTTGATTGGCGCCACGCCAAGGAAGTGAATGCGCGCAATTTGGATGCCGAGTATCTCTACGGCGAGCTTGAGAAGAGAAAAATACCTGTAGCGATAATGGAGCCTCTGCTTGGCGGAAGATTGGCAAAATACAATTACGCCGTTGCCAGCATCCTTACAAAACTGAATCCTGATGCATCGTTCGCTAATTGGGCGCTGCGGTTCTGCGGCTCGCATCCCGGTGTTATGACTGTATTGTCGGGGATGTCAAAATTGGAGCATATAAAAGAGAATATCGAAACATATTCTCCGCTCAAGCCGTGCTCGCAAAAGGAGTTTGAAGCGCTTGAAAAGGCCGCTGTGGCGCTGCTGAAATTTAACACCATCCCGTGCAACTACTGCAATTACTGCATGCCATGTCCTTACGGGTTGGATATTCCGGGGCTGCTTACTTTTAGGAATGACATTCTTTTGCGCGAGGAGAAACTGTCCGACGGCGAAACGTTAGCCATGTATCGGAAGGCTGTGCCGGACCCCATGCGGCGCGCCGAACATTGCACGGGCTGCGATAAATGTCTGTCGCATTGTCCGCAATCGATCAACATATCAAAGGAGATCAATGTTATCGACCAGTGGATCGACGGTATAATTGACAGGGAGGTTTCAAAATGAAAAAAGCAGTCAAATGGATGTCTATCCTATTGCCCGTGGCGGTATGCGCATTAACTGTGGCGGCGTTTTTGCCCGAAATGCCTCGGTGTTTGTCCGCGGCGGGCGCCGTGTTCTTAAAAATACAGCCCGCCTGTTCGTGGACTTTTACGGCTGTGCTGCTGTTGACATTCATATGGGGAAGGTTTTTTTGCGAGAAACTGTGCCCGCTCGGTATTTTACAGAGTTTCGTCAATTGGCTGTTTCACCGCCGCGGTCATATTCGCCGCGTGTGCTCGCGCCTGCCGCAGAGCAGGCGTCAGGTTGCCGTGCGCTGGGTTGTATTTGGCGCCCTGGCGCTTCTCGGCGCGACGGGATATTGGGGGGCGGCCTACTTTTTGACGCCTTATGCGATTGTCGGCAAGGCACTGGTCTTGTTTATGCCGGCGGTGGTGCTTTTCTTCGCCGTTCTTGCGGTGTCGGCGTTGGGCAGCGGAAGGTTCTGGTGTAACTGGGTGTGTCCCGTCGGCACTCTCTTTTCGGTCCTCTCGCTTTTGTCGCTTCGCAAATCAAAGGTGGGGCAAGGTTGTTCAAACTGCCGCAAATGTTTTGGGGTTCAGCAGGGCAAGAGGCGGGAAGGCTGCTCTTGTGAGGGCGGTTTGACGCGCAGGGAGGCGGTGCACGGCGCGGCGCTTTTAGCCGTTACAGGCGGAATAGACAAGACGGTCGACGGAGGCTTCGCGCCAGTGTCTCTGCCTGGCGAGCCTGAAAGACCTTCTTCTCTTTTGCCTCCCGGCGCCGGGAGCGCGGGCGAATTTGCGCGCAAATGCGTCGGGTGCGGACTTTGCGTGACGCGCTGCCCGAGCAAGGTGATAAGGCTTTCGAGAAGTTTTAAGACATATGGTCAGCCGGAGTTGTATTTTTCAAACGGCTACTGCCGCCTGTCGTGCAACTACAAGTGCGCTTCGGCATGTCCCACGGGGGCGCTTCTGCCGCGCACATCCGACAGGACGAAACTTCATTTCGGCGCAGCGCACTGGAATAAGGAATTGTGCGTAAGGACGTGCAAGGGTGACGAGTGCAAGGCGTGTGAGCGCAATTGCCCCGTGAATGCAGTCAAAATAGTAAACGGCGCGGTTGTTGTTGATGCCGACGCGTGTGTGGGCTGCGGAGCCTGCGAACACGTCTGCCCGTCAAGGCCGGAGCCTGCCATATGCGTATGGCCGCTTGAGCGGCAGAGGGAGATTCTTCCGATGGGCGAGACCGATCTCATAGATGAGATGATGTCGCTCGTGAAGGCGGGAGAGTCATGCGTGCTTGCCGACAGAGGCGTTATCGTGGCGCGCTCCAAGGACAGGGGCATTAAGCCGCTGCTTGATTTTTGCGCAAACGGCAAACTCAAGGGGGTGATTGTCGCAGACAAGATTATAGGCCTTGCCGCAGCGGTTATTTGCGTACATGGCGGCGCAAAGCAGGTCTATGCAGTCGTGATGACCAAAGAGGCCGCTCGGTTTTTGAGTAAGCACGGCATAGCCAGCAAGGCGCAGCAGGAGGTTGAAGGCATACAAAACAGGGCAAAGAACGGACTTTGCCCCATGGAAAAAATCGCCAAGGCGGCAATGGGTGCCGGCGCATCCGTTGAGGAGTGCTTCAAGAAGCTCAGCGACGCCGTTGCAAACCTCAAATAATGTAGGGGTTGGACGTCTTTTCGCGTCCGATTGTCGTGTGGGGACCGTGGCCGGGAATGACAAGAGTCTGCTCGGGAAGTTCCATGAGCTTTCTGAGGGACTCGAGCATTTTTGACATGCTTCCGCCCGGGAAGTCGGTTCTTCCGACGGACCCTGCAAAAAGCGTGTCTCCGCTCAGAAGGAGACCGTCCTCCGGAATGTAGTAGCATACGCCGCCGGGAGTATGCCCGGGCGTATGAATGACGGTGAAGCCTTCAAGCTCGGAAACATCGCGGATGTTGTTTGGGACGCCTATGGAATCGTATTCGCCCGGGCTTTGATTGAACGGGTGGCCAAACATGACGACATCGTCATGGTGTACGTACACGGGTAATGCGGGAAATATCTTTTGCAATTCCGCGATACCCGTAATATGGTCAAAATGGGCGTGTGTTAAAAGAATTGCTTCAGGTTCGAGCCCCTTTTCGGCCAGAAGCCGGGCAATGCGCGAGCCTTCTTGCCCCGGGTCTGCTATCCAGGCTTTACCGTCTTTGGATAGAATAGAGCAGTTAACCTCGTAGCCGCCAACTTGTATTGTAAGTCTTTCCATGCGACAAGTATACCAAAGTTTAGGTTTTTGAGGGAGCGCGGTTTTGATGCGTTAAGTAAGTTTTATCCTTCAACCTGAGCGATAAAGTGTGGTATAATAAGTGGAAGTTGATTTTATTTTAACTGAAACAAACAGTGAAGGAAAAGCAAAATGGCTAAAAAGATCATGGTTGACGGCAATACAGCCGCCGCCCAAATTGCGTTTGCGTGCTCTGAAGTGGCCGCAATCTATCCAATTACTCCGTCCTCGCCCATGGCTGAGACGTGCGACGAGCTCGCTTCTCTCGCGAAGACGAACATTTGGGGGTCGATCCCTTCAATCGTAGAGATGGAGTCGGAGGGCGGCGCCGCTGGTGCAGTGCACGGTTCTTTGACGACTGGCTCCTTGACGACGACCTTTACGGCGTCTCAGGGCTTGCTCCTCATGATCCCCAATATGTACAAGATCGCCGGTGAGCTCGCTCCTTCGGTCTTCCACGTTTCCGCCCGCTCGCTCGCGTGCCA
>JAZOTG010000061.1:0-6389 GCA_045657505.1 Kiritimatiellia bacterium
TATACGGCAATGCCGCGGCGATTACACCTACGTCAATACCATAAATCAGCCCGCCAAGGCCTGACATAATCAACAAATATTTTGCATAGCGGCGCACGCTTGCAGGAATCTCTTTGAGTTTACTTTCGCTCATATTTCCCCCTATTGGAATGTTATTAATTATTGAATGAAATTATACCAAAAAAGGCTTTGCTCGGCTACTAAAGGCTATTTGCGTTCAATGCCCGCGCCGAGCGCACGGAGGCTCTCTTCTACCGCGACATAGCCTCTGTCGATTATCTTTGCGTTATGAATAGTCGAGACGCCCTTCGCCGCCAACGCTGCGATAACCAGAGCTATGCCTGCACGAATATCGGGAGAAGTAAATGAGCCCGCATAAAGCTGCGAAGGACCTGTAACGACAACACGGTGCGGGTCGCATTGCACGATTTTGGCGCCCATCTGCCTTAGATTGTCCACAAAGTACAGACGCGACTCGAACATCTTTTCAAAAAAGAGGCATGTGCCGCGAGTTTGCGTGGCAAGAACAATCAAAACCGACATCATATCCGACGGAAACGCTGGCCACGGGCCATCTGAGACCGATGGAATCACATCGCCGAGATCATAACGCATTTTAAGACGTTTTTTCGCGGTGTATTTAAGCGTGCGCTCCTTAGCGTCGATTGACCATGTAACACCAAACCGGCGGAACGCCCCCTCCATAACCGCGAAAGGCTCTGGATCGATGCCTGTCAAAAGTATGTCCCCGCCTGTCACCGCCGCTGCAGCAATGTAAGAGCCGGCTTCAATATAGTCGCACCCGACACGCGCTACGCAGCCTCCAAGAGACTCGACTCCTTCAACAGAAATAAGGTTGGTGCCCGCACCGGAAATCTTGGCTCCCATGGAATTGAGCATTTTAGCCAGATCGACAATATGCGGCTCGCATGCGGCGTTGTATATCACGGTTTTGCCCTTGGCAAGTACGCTGGCCATAAGAATGTTTTCTGTAGCCATTACACTTGCTTCATCAAGCAGAATCTTAGCGCCCTTCAATTCACCCTTGAACCGCAGAGTTTTACGGCCGGCAACGGCTTTGGCACCCAATGCCTTGAAGCCTGAAAAATGCGTATCAAGCCTCCGGTGACCGATTGCATCGCCTCCGGGAGGCGGGAGCGACGCTCTTCCAAGGCGCGCAAGAAGCGGCCCGGCAAAAAGGAAGCTCGTACGGATTTTTGAAGCCAATTCCGCTGAAATTTTAGCCGTTTTAAGCTTTGCAGAGACAATTGTAACAGTTCCGCCCTTGATGTCACGGACAACTTTGGCGCCAAAATTACGTGCAGCCTCAAGCATGGCAACCACATCAGATATCTGCGGAACATTTTCAATAGTAACAGGCTCGGAAGTCAACAGCGAGGCGGCAATCATTGGAAGCACCGCGTTTTTGTTGCCTGAAACGGCATGTACTCCGCTAATGGTCTTTCTGCCCTGGATTTTGAGATACATCGACTCTCTCCTCAGCGGTCAATTGAAATCTGATCGATGCTCTTTGTTTCTCCAAAGACGACAAGACGGTCGCCGGACTGCAATACATCATCGGCTTGCGGAATGATTACATTGCGCCCTTTGCGTTTTTCGGCAATATCGCGGCGAACGCAAAGAATGCTCATGCCTGTCTTTTTGCGGAAATCGCTTTGTGCGAGACTCTTGCCCACGGCAAAGGCGGGAACATCTATTTCGGCGATTGACAGGCCATCGGAAATTTCAAGCAAATCGACAGTATTGTGATTGATGATGGTGCGGGCCAAACGATGTGCGCTGTCGCGGTCGGGATAGATTACAGAATCGGAACCGATGCGGCGGAGGATTTTACCGTGAAGTTCACTTGACGCCTTAGACACTACGCTTGGAACTCCAAGTTCTTTGCAATTGGCCGTCGCCATCATAGAAGCCTCGATATTGCTGCCGATGGCGACAACAATAATATCGCACTCGCCGAAACCCGCTTCTTCAAGAATGTGCAACTGCGTCGCATCGCCCTGAAGCGCAGTGGCAAATTCGCTCGCAGTCTGCATTGCGGGACGGTTGCGGTCGATCAGCAGCACCTCGACACCGGCGTTCGACAGCGACTCGGCAAGCGACATTCCAAATCTGCCTGCGCCTATGATGCCAATGCGCTTCATTTAAGCTCCATTTTTTTTGCTTCACGCACGAGAGCTTTTGAATATGGATGAACAGGCTCGTTAAAGAACGCCATGGGATCGTCAGATGTTTCGACTACACGACCGTCTTTCATGACAGCAAGCTTTGTAGCCATCTGCGAAACAACACCCAAGTCGTGCGTAATGAGCAATACGCCTGAATTGGCCTGATGCAAATCTCTCATAAGACGCAATACCTGCGCTTGTATTGTAACGTCAAGAGCCGTCGTAGGCTCGTCGGCGATGACAAGATCCGGACCGAGCATAAGCCCCATGGCAATCATCACGCGCTGCTGCATGCCACCGGAAAGTTCGTGAGGATATGCCATGGCGCGAGTCACCGGATCGGGGATGCCAACCTTTGCGAGCCATTCAAGAGCCATGGCTTCAGCCGCTTTTTTAGACATGTCTTCATGAAGAAGAATTGTTTCAACCAGCTGCCTGCCAATGCGGTGAAGAGGCGAAAGAGAGCCCATCGGATCCTGGAATATAACACCGATACGCTTGCCGCGAATAGACCTAAGTTTAGGCAGGGGCATTTTAAGAGTATCTTCGCCGTCAAGAAGAATGCGGCCTTTGGGGTAAAAAGCCGGAGGACTGGGCAAGAGCCTTGCCACACTCATGGCGACAGTGCTTTTGCCGCTGCCGGATTCGCCAACGATACCAAGCACTTCGCCGCGGTCAAGTTTGAGAGACACATCGAGTGCGGCAGCATTTACATCGCCCTCGTCGTTGCGGTAGGAAACATCAAGATTATCTATTTCTAAAAGCATTTGAACTATTCTATCATATTTTACATTAAAACGCATCAATCACGTGCAACCGATTGGCCCGCATGCAATTTTGAAGCTTCTCTGGCAAGCGCTTCGATTGCAGACCAATTGCACTGTGAAACAAGATTTGCAGGGGCCACCCAGGTGCCGCCGCAACAGATTATTTCCGGAACAGACAAATATTCAAGCGCATTTGACGCATTTATGCCGCCTGTCGGCATAAATCTGACCCCGCAAAATCTAAACGCCCCCAAAAGATCCTTTATATATTTTACGCCGCCGGAAGATTCCGCCGGGAAGAATTTGACGAGCCTGCAACCGTCTGCGACAGCTTGGCTTAGCTCGCTTGCTGTGGCAATTCCAGGGCAAAAAGGCATTGATATTCGAGCGGCAGCCTTTACAATGGCAGGATTGTAACCTGGCGATACGCATGCTTCCGCTCCCGCTTCGGCGGCGGCGGCAAGCTGTTCGACTGTCAAAACCGTACCTGCAACAATTGTCGCGCCTTTCACCTCTGCACGAATTCGTTTAATCGCTTCAGCCGCGCATTGCGTCCTGAATGTCACTTCAATGACACTCAAACCGCCGTTGACCAGAGCTTGAGCAAGCGGTACGGCTTTTTCTACGTCGTCAATTGCAACAACAGGAACTATCCGTGACGCACCGAAGATTTCAAGTATGTTTTTCACGCGGTATAAGTCAATTTCTTGTCACATCACTTTGGCCGCCCTTGCCGCCATACGGGGGCGGAGAGGCTTTTGCGCAGTAACTCCCGCTTTCAAACGAGGATTCCATCTGTGCAAGACGGTATTCACGATACCCTTCCTTCCAGATCATCCACGCAATAAGCACCGTGACAAAGCCCCACGGACGGTTGTTTAAAATTCTCCATACGCCTGCAAGACCGAGCAGAACGGCAAACGCCCTGCCGACAACCATTGCGATATATGTTGCCGTCACGCGATTCATGAAAGAACGCATCGCGCTTCTGAATACCCGCCCTCCGTCCATCGGGAAACCGGGAAGCAGATTAAACAGACACAGCACCATATTCATGGTGGACAAATACAAAAACACATCAAAGTGCGCCTGCATATCACGATGGAAAAGAATCGTACCGCCAAAATCGACCGTAAGGCCAAAAGAGCAAAGCGCCTGCGCAACGATAAAGCCGAACGCATCGGCAAAACCGCCGGAGACGGCGATAAGCGAAATGCCGAGCGCTCCAAGCATAGCCAAAACAAAACTTACCGCCGGCCCGGCAACAGCCGTCGCGAACTCCTGCCATGCCTTGCGCGGCAGAGAGATAAGCGATGCGCAGCCGCCAAGCAAGGCAAGCGTAATGTCACGCGTCGGATATCCGAATGCACGCGCTGTCAGCGAGTGACCGAGCTCGTGGGCGGTTATTGATAACAGGAGCAATGCCGCACATACGATCCCCTGATGGAAATTCGCTCCGCCAAGCACGAAAAAAAGCAATAGGAATATCAATGAATAATCAAGATACAACGGTATCCCGAATACATTGCACAGTCTATATCTCAAGGCGATATTAATCATATTTGGATTCAGCCGCCGCCGCGGCGTTGTTTGAAGAAGCGCTGAAGGAGTGCGCGGGACTCTACTTCAAGAACACCCGCCACTACTTTTGGATGATGATTGATCCCGGAATGGCTGAAAATACCGAATTCAGTCCCTCCTCCTCTTTTAGGATCGGATACGCCCCAGATTACAGCATCGTTGCGGGCAAGAACAATTGCACCGGCGCACATGGGGCACGGCTCCTTGGTGACATAAAGTCTGGTTCCGTTCAAGCGCCAATTGCCGCGATTGGAGAATGCCGAAGTAAGCGCAAGCATCTCGGCATGCGCCGTAGCATCGCACAGCGCTTCTGTCTGATTGTGGGCGCGGGCGAGTATGCGCGCTTTTAACGGATCAAAATCATAAACCGCCTCGTGCCCGTCATGTGCGGGCTCGAGGACGGCCGGAGCTACAATCACGCACCCCGTCGGCACCTCTCCGCTGTCAGCGGCCTTTTCGGCCTCGCGGAGTGCCATTCGCATGAAGTGTTCATCGAAACGGGATGCGTCGGGCATCTCAACAAGCTCAGAAGTTATCGGACTCGAGCTGGAAGTACGCCTTGGGATGTGCGCATACCGGACAGAGTTCGGGAGCCTGTTCAAGCTCAACGATTGCGCCACAGTTGCGGCACTGCCAGCGGTTTTTGCCGATACGCTTCCAGACTTCACCGTTTTCGATGTTCTTGGCGAGCTTCAGGTAACGCTTTTCGTGCTCGGCTTCAACTTCGGCAACCTTTGAGAAGAGACGTGCGAGTTCGTCAAAACCTTCAGTCTTGGCCTCTTCGGCAAAACGCTTGTACATGTCGGTCCATTCTTCATGCTCGCCGGCGGCGGCAGCGAGAAGATTGGCGCTCGTGTCACCGATACCGCCAAGAGCCTTAAACCAAAGCTTCGCATGTTCCTTTTCGTTCAAGGCCGTCTCCTGGAAAATTGCGGCAATCTGCTCGTAACCTTCCTTCTTGGCCTTTGAAGCGAAATAATCGTACTTGTTGCGAGCCTGAGATTCACCGGCAAATGCGTACCAGAGATTCTGCTCTGTTTTTGAACCTTTAAGTTCCATGATAAAACTCCTTTGAATTATTTTCCGAAGAAACGGTTGAGCAAACCTTCAAAACCTGCACCATGACGAGCCTCGTCCTTGGCCATCTCATGCACGGTGTCGTGAATTGCATCGTAACCGAGCTGCTTTGCGCGCTTGGCGATTTCAAACTTGGCTGCACACGCACCCTGTTCGGCATCAGCGCGGAGCTGAAGATTTTTCTTCGTGCAGTTTGTAACGACTTCACCGAGAAGTTCCGCAAACTTTGCGGCGTGCTCGGCCTCCTCGAATGCATAGCGCTTGAATGCGTCGGCGATTTCGGGATAGCCTTCACGCTCGGCCTGACGGCTCATGGCGAGATACATGCCGACTTCGCAGCACTCACCTGTAAAATGATCGCGCAAACCCTGCATAACCTCGGCGTCTTCAACCTTGCCGTCGCCGATTACATGCTGACATGCCCATGTCTTTTTACCTTCTTCGGCGATTTCCATTTTAAATTTTGCGCCAGGAACGCCACAAAGAGGGCACTTTTCAGGAGCCTCATCACCATTGTGAACATACCCGCAAACCGGGCAAACCCATCTCTTCATACTTATTCTCCTTTCTGCCGTCTATTCATTATCGGCATTTAAAAAAAGTATATTACAACTCTTCAATAACTACAAGTGGAAAATTTAAGCTCGGAACCGTAACTTCAAACTTGTCGTTCGGCGCGATAAAGCGCGGCGCGTCAGGCATCGCGACAAGTTTCGGCGACACTTTGAGTTGCATTGATTTTGCGCCTGTCGCGCTCTTATTGTACGCAACTGCC
>JAZOTG010000062.1:0-2520 GCA_045657505.1 Kiritimatiellia bacterium
CCGATGAAAAATAAATCGCCGCATCGTCAGTATCGCTCATGGAAACGGCGGGCGGGCGAGAAGAGGCGTATGAAACGAGACTCAGATAACTTTCGGCAAAACTCGGACAGTCGCCGCCGACATACAAGCGCATTTTCAAACGGCCGACTCTGTCGGCAATCTGCTCAACGCGCCCCGTGAACTCCGGGCCGAACACAAGGGCGTCGGCCTCAGCAAGTTCAAGGCAGTACTTAATCTCTTCGGCGGTATAGCGGAAATTAAGCGGCACGGCCATGCAGCCGGCCTTTAAGACACCAAAATAAATCGGCAGCCACTCAATGCAATTCATCAAAAGAACAGCCACCTTTTCTCCGCGTTTCAACCCGCGGCTAAGCAAGAAATTTGCGAATCTATTTGCCTTTTCGTTAAACTCACGCCAGGTCATCTCACTTCTGAACGCTTCGACCGGAGAACTCTCGATAAGAGAATACTCGCGCCATGTTGTTCGGCGCGCTTCAAGTTCCTGAGGGTTGATCTCCACGAGTGCAACATCATCCGGCCACTCTCGTGCATTGCGCTCTAAAATTTCTATTATATTCTGCATTTTCTTACCTGCACTTCTTTGCGTCAGCCTTCTTGGCTTTCTGTTCCTTCACCCATGCCGCTGCCTCCTTGGTCAATTCGGGCACAAGCGGCTTCAGTTCAGCACTGTCCTTGGGAAATGTTTTAATGTATTTTTTAAGTGTGGCAAGCGCAACAACAGGATTGGTGGTTCTCAACGAATCAATTTCTTTAGGTATTGATGTGCGAGCTTCCTCGATTGCCGCGAGAATTTGCTTTGCAGTGCTGGCATTTATCTTTTGCACGTCTGTCGCCGCTCGTTTTTCGGAGTTTTTAATGTCAGTTTCGAGCTTGCGTATTACAGACGAAATATTCTTTCCGAGAACGAGATGGTTGCGCAGCGCACGATATGGGCTATTGTCGTCTATTTCAACATCTGCCATAAGCGTAGGAGGAAGATTGGCATCCTTTATTGCACTATTGACAGCATCAATCGCTTGGTTATGGTTATGCCCCGAATATACGACCTTGCCTCTATGATTGACAACATAAAGAAACGGTATACCATTGCACGGAGGCTCCCCGTTAATGCCGGCATTGTCGTAAATAGGGAATGTCAACTTATGCTCTTTGACCAAGGCCTCAACTTCCGCCTTCATTCGACCCTGGCAATGCGAACCGAGCAGAACAAAATTTTTATTCTTCAATGAGCTCCAATACTTCTGCATCATAGGCAGTAATGCACGGCACGGAGGACATTTTGCACCCCATTTATCGACAAGCACCACCTTGCCTACTAAACTATCTTTTGTTAGTTTCGACCCCGAATACCAATTTTCATCGGTTAAGCCCTGCCATTTGGACGCAGAAGCTGTAAACACCGATAAAAGCGTAACAAAGAAAAAGACACGTTTCACTTGCTTCTCCATTTTATTTTGTCATTTTAATGTTGCTCTTGAAAATTTGAGATCCGCCAATGCGTTCTTCGCTTCCTGGGATATCAAAGCATCTTCACTTTTTGTAAGAATTGAGTACTGAGATATCAATCTGTCTATTTGTGCTCGCGTTATGCGACGAGCCTGTTTAGAACTCTTATCCGCATCCTTCACAAGACGTGACATTTCAACAAGCTTCGCCAACCGCTTCACCTCAGAATTATTTGAATAACCCTTCCAAATCTCTGAAAGCTTCTTCGCATCTTCGGGATATTTAGCGACAAAATCACGCAGAATATCTTTTCTTGATTTTAAATCCCGAATGCGCAAATACGCCTGCCCGGGAAGATTGGAAGTTTCGTAATCAAGAATATCCTTCCAGGACTTCAATGTGGAAGGTATGCGCGTTGAAAAAATAGCATTACCTACGACTCCCATGGCCATGCGAGGTTCATTGCCATAATACACCTTACGACCAACCGAGTCAAAAACATAAACACCTTCTGCAAGTTCAGCCTCGGCGTCATCGTTTTTAAGTCTAACACCATCATATACAGAATATGTAAGATTTAAGCGCTTAATAAGAGCACGAGCAGCTTCAGACGAGTCTGAATTATTATTGCTGCCAATGGCAACAAACTGCTTAGATTTAAAAGCCGCCCATATATCTTGAATCTGAGTCATCGCAGAAGCGTCTTGCGTTTTGGAATAATCTCTAACATCAAGAAGAACAACTTTTCCTTTAAGATACCCGTTTGATGCCATTCGACCGCCAAGACGCGTTTCTGGCACAATATTCATCCACTCGGCTCCAAAAAGAGCGAGCGATGCTGTTACGATACAAAGAAAAAACATCCCTTTTATATTCATTCGTTATATTTTACCATATAATTAAGGAGATTTACTGCCGAAAGTATCAAGAAAGTGGAATCCGCAGTTTGCCATAATCTCCTTTGGGGACACTCCCCATTTCCTTTGGGGACACTCCCCATACATTTTCACCCTACCGCACTGCCATCATTGCCGTTGGGGACACTCCCCATAC
>JAZOTG010000063.1:0-1572 GCA_045657505.1 Kiritimatiellia bacterium
TCCCGGTCTCCGAGTCCGTCATAGTCGCTGTCGTGGTTGTAAGGATCGGTATGGTAGATAAAAAGCTCATCTTCGACGGTTAGCCCATCACGATCGAAATCCCTTCCCGGAGAATCAGATGGATTGAGGCGGCGAAAGACAAGGGATGAGGGGAACGGGGAAGAGGAAACGGGGAAGAGGGAAGAAATTGATGAAAGATCATAGCGACAGGTGAAATCGCCGTTTTCGAAGAACTCGACTTGAAAAGAAATGGGCAAATCCGCTTCACGGTTAAAGAGCACATTCTGCCAGGTAAGCTGGAGCGTATTTGAAGTTGTAAGATGATGCCAGAAACAGGAGATAGGGGGCAGGGGATAGGAGTTAGGAGTTAGGCCACTACTAACCCCTGACTCCTGCCCCCTGAATACTAACTCCCAATTCGCTTGCGGCACTATTCCAAGATTCGCCTTAAAAACTTCGATAACTCCATCGGCTCCGATTGGCTTGACGACACCTGACGAATACACTCTTACCCGACTGAACACAGAAGTGCCAAACGGAAACATCCAAGGCGCTTCATCGGTGGCGGCAAGTACGAACGCATCTTCATTTGCGCCCCGCCTGCGCCACTTTTCGCAGACGATCGCTCCATCGGGCACGGAAAAATCATGCACCTCGTTGGTGAGAGTTTGCGTTAATACAAAGCCGCGCCTAAAATCTTCAGCGGTAATAAGCGGCGGCGCTTCTACATCGCTAGGCGCCCCTTCGCCGCCGGTGCCGGTCATCATCTGCCCCAAAGCGGCGTTAATTGCCGCCTCTTCTCTTTGCGATGCAATTATCTCGCCCTTTTCTTCCGAAGTCGGAAACGCCGTCACCGCTCCCCACGCAAAAAGCGAGAGCATCGGCAGAGCGTTTAAGACCTTTTTGATCTTGGGCGACATCTTACTTCAAGATGATGACTATTCCTTTTCGGCAAACATCAACATTGAATACTTCGTCCTGCGCGTCGATGCCGCGAGCAGTAAGGCGCATCAGATTCCAGTTGCAGCTGTAAAGCCACTGCGGTTTCGCGACGGAAAGTTCCGCGAATACCACACCCGTTTCATTGGTGGCAGCAAACGATTTAAGCGTCGCACGGTTGCCGTAAATGCGGTAGTGCCAGTTAAGCGAGCGACGCGCACCAATATCTGCGGCTGCTTCTTCGACAATTTCGCCCGCCTTGAAGTTCTCAATAAAATAACGTCCGCAGTCCCAACCGATGATCATTTCGGTTTCATCCAAAGCAAGCTTCCCGTCACCGTCAGCATCGGCGCCAAACGCGACTTCAACATTGTTTGAAGCCGTAGCGTTGAAGACCAGTGAAAAATCAAGATTATCGACGTTTTCCGGCTGCTGCAGTGGGTAATGCGCAGAAACCTCCGTATCGACATACTCTGGCGCCGGTAATTTGTCAACGAGCGTCGCGCAAAGCTGAAGCGAAAGCGCGGCAACTGCAACAAGCGCTATCAATCGAAAATTCATGCGCGGATTATATCAAAATTGACGAAGTGACAGCAAGAGATATCACGACTGCTTTGGGGCTTGTCACCAATC
>JAZOTG010000064.1:0-7313 GCA_045657505.1 Kiritimatiellia bacterium
GGTAAAGGCTTAGGTTCGAAGATAGGTTTCCCTACTGTAAATGTTATAGTCGATGCCAAAACCCAACCAATGAAAGCCGGCGTTTACGAAGTTGCCGTGGGCGGGTGCAAGGCTGTGGCTAATTGGGGGCACGCCCCGACGATGGGCGATGACGCCTGGAAGAACAAGGTTCTGGAATTGCATTTTGAAACATTGCCCGATGATTTCGCGGCGGGAGGCCGGTGTAATGTCGAGATAATCGATTTTATCAGACCCGAGCGGAAGTTTGAGTCGATTGACGAGTTAAAAAACGCAATTGCCCGGGACTGTGATAAGGTTTTTGCTCCGTGCGCCTCGGGCGGACAAGTGGGGTTGCGGTTATGATGAACATTGCCTATAGAGTTAAAAAAGGATTATATCTCAATATCACCAACCGTTGCCCGTGCAATTGTTCCTTTTGTTTGCGCAATAAGGCTCCGGGAGTTTATGGCTCCGATTCATTGTGGCTTGATCATGAACCGTCTCTTTCTGAAATGCTTGCGGCAGTTGCTTCAGCAGAATTCGGCACATGCGAGGAAGTCGTTTTTTGCGGGTACGGTGAGCCGACGGAGAGGCTTGATGTCATGCTTGCCGTTGCGCGGGAAATAAAGGGAAGAGTGCCATCAATGCCGATTCGCCTCAATACGAACGGATTGGGCGATTTGATTAATTCAACCTCTATTGCTCCCCGCTTGAAAGGCCTTGTCGACACGGTCTCGATATCGCTTAATAGTTCCAATCCAGACAAATATTGCGACATATGCCGGCCGTCGTTTGGCCGTCAGAGTTGGCAGTCGGTCGTTGATTTTGCATCAAGCTGCCGTCAATACGTGCCGAATGTTGTGTTTACCATTGTAGGCAGCCCTATAACAACGCCGGACGAGCAGTCGCGCTGCAAGAATATAGCAGACTCCATTGGAGTGTCATTGCGTATCCGTCCATGCGAGTGATGATGATAAACTTAAACATCCCACGAATCGCTGTTTAAGAAAATCTGTAAAAAAAAAAACGAGCAGTTCAAGGATTATCAACGCTTGGACGCAAACTACTCGTACAGTCGGGAATTGGTCGGAGCGGAGGGATTTGAACCCTCGACCTTTTGCTCCCGAAGCAAACGCGCTACCAGACTGCGCTACGCTCCGAAACTGGTTGCTTTAAAAGCTAAAAGTGATATAAAGTATACTCTTTTGACGCGCGAAAGTCAACTATGAGATTTTACTTTAGATGAAAATTTATTGTTTTTGCCGGGATGTTGCAGGTTTTGCGTGATTTTGAAAATGTGCGGTACGAGTTTAGGGTCGAGCTCTTGTTCAAGGAAGGGTATAATATTGTGGCGAATCTTGTTGCGCTCGATAGATGTATCGTCATTCGAAGCGTCTTCGCGCCATTGCTCGCCGTATTTTTCAAGATAAGCTTTCAATTCCGAATCCCGGCAGCCAAGAAGAGGGCGCACAAATTTGATTGAACCAACCTGGCTCGTCTCCTTTATGCCGGCGAGTCCCTCTGCTCCAGAGGCTCTACGCAAGCGCATCAAAAAGGTCTCGGCGACATCGTCCATATGGTGGCCTGTCGCGATGGCGTCGAGTTTGCGCAAGCGCATCTGTTTCTCAAAAAACTCCAGCCTGACGCGCCTTGCGGCCATTTCAAGTGATTCGCCTTTGCCTTTTACGACATTGGCATGGCATCCTCTGAACGGAACGTTGAGCCGTGCGGCAAGCGCTTTTACAAATTTGTATTCTTCCTTGGATTCCTTGCGCAGCCCGTGGTCAACATGCAATATTACAAATCTTTTGGAGACGTTGCGTTTTTTGCCGCCCTTGGTGAGCAGAAACGCAAGTGCAACTGAGTCGGACCCGCCCGACACGGCCAGGCCGATATTGCCGGAGGGAAGTATTGACCTATTAACCTTCATATTGATTACAGGGGCTGGCGCCGCCACATTCTGCACCGGTGAATTCAGGCATCGTTTGCTCTGCAGAATTGTTCACGCCCGTTTTTTTAACTATGTTTTTAATTGTCAAAAAGACGATTTTAATGTCGACGCGCAGAGAGTGATTCTCTACATACCATACGTCCAATTTGAATTTTTCATCCCATGAGATCGAGTTGCGCCCGTTAACTTGCGCCCACCCTGTGATGCCGGGGATTATTTCGTGCCGGCGCGCCTGAAAGGGGGTGTAACGCTGAAGGTAGCGTGTAGGCAGCGGGCGCGGCCCGATAAGCGACATTTTGCCTGCAAGGACGAGCCACAACTGCGGCAACTCGTCCAATGAAGTACAGCGCAGAAATCTGCCTAATCTTGTGGTGCGTTCGGCGTCGCTTCCCTCGCCGTGATTCATCGTTCGGAATTTTATGATGCTGAAGGGAACGCCTCCATGCCCGGCGCGCTCCTGCTTAAAGTGTACGGGACGGCCGTCTGTCAACGCAACGGCAATGGCAACCGCGGCATATATCGGTAGCCAAAGCGGTATTGTCAAAACAACAATCAGTATGTCAAACGCGCGTTTCATCAATCTTTCAAAAGTTTGATTGACGACGGAAGTATGCCAAAGCGAGGCTTGAATTTCATGCCTTGCTCCACTTGTATACTCATTTCGTAAACATCACTCCACCGTGGCGTGCGACCGTTGCGCTCTTTGACAAGCATGGCCTCAAGCATTTGACAGAAGCCCTCGCTTATGTTCGGGTTGTGCATTCTCGGGTTGTCAGCCTGGCATTCGTCGCTGCAGTGTGCCAACATGGTATCGTCGGAAGACAACCCGGGAAAAAGCATTCTGCCGGTGGCGAGGTGGTACAGGCTCGCTCCGAGCGAATAAATGTCGGCGCGGCAATCAAGCTCAATATCGCCGTAAATCTGCTCGGGCGAAATGTAGCCCGGCGTTCCCATGACATAATCTTGAGGTTTGTCCTTCTGCCCGTCCTTGAGAAAGCGATAGGTATAGCAAAGCCCTAAGTCGGTAAGCTTCACTATGCCGTCGGAATTAACCATTATGTTTTCGGGCTTTATGTCGCAATGTACGACGCCGTGATCGTTCCAGGCGTAATCGAGGGCTGCGGAAACAGACTGGCTGATAAGCAGACAGTCTATTTCGTGTAACCGAGTCTTTTTGTCGAGAAGCGCCTTGAAGTTGTATCCGTCGACATACTCCATCGCGTAGTACCAATATCCGTTGGCATGCCGCAATTCATAACTTTTCACAATTCCGGCATGGGAAATTGTTTGCATCGCGTTCTGTTCGGCTTTAAACTGCTCAATGTCGGATCTGTTGACGGAGAACTCTTTTTTCAGGATCTTGACGGCCACTGTCTCGTTGCGGGTGAAATCTTCAGCCTTCCATACGCTGGACATTCCGCCTTCGCCTAGTTTTTCTATAAGGCGAATCCCTTTAAAATCCATATCGCGAAAATCGTCACTCATATCAGAATCTTGACGCGGCCTTTGTCCCCAGTCCGTTGCATTTGCGGCACGGCTTTGCTCTGCGGGCATTGCACTCTTTGCAGCGCACTTTTGCCGCCCCCTCGCAGTCGTGGCATATTGTTACATTGACTTTTGTCTCTTTGCGTGAAACCTTGCGCGTGGAGGACGAGTTGTAGCCTCTGCCGGAGTTGTTCATCCCTCCGGAGCTTCTTTTGGAGTAACTCGTCTGAACCTTTGTGACAGCCCAGCCGCCGCGGCAGTCATCGTTAGGGCATTCTACAATACCGTGCCCGTCGCATTTCTTGCATGGCTCTATGCCCGTCCAGTGGCACGTTCTGCACGGTTCGCCGTAAACTTTTGCGATAAGTTTAAGTTTTTTCTTGTCAAGGTTTTCATGCTTCGCGCTTGGAATGAATGCCATTCCCACGGGAATCTCTCCGTTCTTCTGGTGGGCGGCTTCGAATTTTTCGCGATCGGCGGCGACCTGCATTGCAAGCTCGACAGGGTTAATAAAGGCTTCGATGCGTTTTTTCCCGCTGCAAACAGAACATTTTTGCTTTATTTTTTTCATTCGTCCAAGACGTGTAGCGTTCATTTGGCCGAAGTCCTGTTCTTCAAGCTGTATTGAGCCTGTGCCATTGCAGGCCTGGCATTGAAATGTCATGAAAAGATTGGGCTTTTCGCATTTTACCTCAACACCGTCATCGGGAGGCGTTACAAGGTAATTTGCCACCGTGTTCCTGTCTTCAAAAAATTGAAGAAATGAAACTGCGAATATGAGACACATAGAGATCATTTTTCAATTCTCCATTCTTTTAATTTGCGGTGCAATGTCCTTCTGGAAATTCCAAGGCGTTCCGCCGCCTTTGTTTTATTGCCGTTGCTGTCGCTGATTGCCTTCAGGATGGCGTTTTTTTCCGTTTCGGCAAGCGATTCGTCTGCGGGAACTTCGGCGGTGGCCGCTGTTGCGGCTTCATTAACGACCGGCATCGGGACGGGAGAGGGGGCGGCCGGTCTGCACTCGAGTATTTCGGCAGGTATGTCTTCAAGAGTCAGCCTGCCGCCCGAGGAGAGTACGATCATCCGTTCAATTACATTACGCAGCTGCCGCACGTTGCCTGGCCAGTCGTAGGCTTCGAGCGCGCGCATGGCATTGGCGTCGATGCCTTTTACATTAGCGGCGTTCTTTTCGGCGAATTCCTTTATAAAGCGCGACACGAGCAAGGCGATGTCGCCGGTCCTGTCTTTCAGCGAAGGAAGTTTGATTTCAATCACATTTAGACGGTAGTAGAGGTCTTCGCGGAATTTGCCTTCCTTTACGTACGCGGCGAGATTTCTGTTGGTGGCCGCCACAAGCCTGAAATCGACGTCAATGTCGGCGTTGCCGCCTACGCGCTGTATTTGCCGCGATTCAAGAACGCGCAGCAGCTTGACTTGGGTGGCAAGGTCGATTTCGGTGATTTCATCGAGAAAGAGCGTGCCGCCGTTAGCCGCCTCGAACTTGCCGATCTTCAATCTTTCGGCTCCTGTAAACGAGCCTTTTTCGTGGCCGAAAAGCTCTGATTCGATAAGCGAGGGCGAGAGTGCCGCGCATTCGACGGCCACAAAAGGGCCGGAGGCGCGTAACGAAAGGTCGTGCAACGCCCGCGCGACAAGTTCCTTGCCCGTGCCCGAAGGGCCCTCGATAAGAACAGTGGCCGTTGCTCTGGCTGATTGCCTGATAAGTCGATAGACTTTTTCCATGGCCGGTGAATTGCCGGTGAAAGATTCAATGCCTCTGCTTTCGTCAATTTCGCGCTGCAATTCCTCAACCTTGCGGGAAAGTGAGTTTTTTTCAATGGCCTTGGCGACCCGCAGCTCCATTTGCGCAATGTCGGTTATCGGCTTAGTAAGGAAGTCGTCGGCACCGTCCTTCATGGCTGCTACGGCAAGTTCTATTTCGCCGAATGCGGTAACGAGAATGCACGAAAGCGCAGGATGCGCGGATTTCGCTTTTTTTATAAGCTCTATCCCGTTCTCGCCCGGCATCTTGTAGTCGGTTATAAGAAGCGATACGTCGGGACTGTCAGATAGAATCTTGAGCGCAATCTCCGCATCAGGCGCAACAGAACAGTCATACTGAGACGAAAGTATTCTCGCCATCACATCGCGAGTGGGCTTTTCGTCGTCAACAATAAGAATTTTACGCTTAATCATCGTCAGCCTTTCAACGCTCTTATGCGGCGTTCAATACGGGGTATTCTGACTGTGAACGTTGTTCCTTCGCCGGTCTTTGATTCGACGGCTATGGTACCGCCATGGTCTTGTACGATGCGCGAGGAAATCATAAGTCCAAGTCCTGTGCCGTGTTCTTTCGACGTGCGGTAGGGTTCGAAAAGGTGGGCCACCTGATCGGCATCCATGCCAAGCCCGTTGTCGCGGATTGTCGTTATGACATCATTGTCGTCGCATGATAGATCGATGTCGATCGCTCCGCCGTTTCTCACGGCCTCCATCGCGTTTTTGAGGAGGTTGAAGAATACTTGTTCCATCTGGGCGTTGTCGAGCGCTACGGGCGGGATGGCCCCTCCGAGATTGAGAGTGACGGAGATGGCGCGTTCTTCAAACAGTCGCTTCATCGTGGCGAGGCAGCTTTTGATCGGGTCGGCAAGGGTGCCTCGCACCAGATTTGGCTTTGAAGGACGCAACGCCTGCAGAAAACCTTGTATGATCGAAGAGAGCCTTTCGACCTGTTTTAGACATTCGTCAACTTCGTCGCCGGCCTCGCACGTGCGTTTTAACAGCTGCAGGTTGAGCGAAAGGGCATTGAGAGGATTGCCTATTTCGTGGGCGACGCCCGCGGCAAGATCGCGTACGGCGCGTGTCGCCCCGATCCGCAGTTCCTCCTCGGTGCGCTCGCGTTCGGCCGTCACGTCGTCAATGTAGACGAGAGTGCCTGATTCAACGGGAACGCTCTTGATTTCGAGAGTGCGCGTTTGCGGATAAGTGATTTGTATGTCGCGTTTTGTCGCCTTGCCCGTCGGAATGGACAGCATTTCAATCGCGTCCTCGGGCTTGATGCCTAAAAGGCATTTGGCTGCGGGATTGCTCCTTGCTATTTGGCCATGCTCGTCAAGAAGTATTATCCCGATGGAGATTGTTTCAAAAAGCGTGTCGAGCGATGCAAGCTCGTCGGACACTCTGGCGTATTGTTCGCGCAGATTCCTCGCGTCAAGCTTGTCTATGTGCCTGCGTACTCCGTTGAAAAAATCTCTCATTGCCAATCTGGTCCGGGTCAGTCTATTTTGAGCGCTTCCATGGCTCTTGCATTGTCATTGAAGCGGAAAACAAGTATGGCGCTTTCGCCTTTGCCGAGTGCGTAGGCGTAGGAGTATTCAATGTCAACGCCGGCGCAATCGAGTTTTTCTGTCAAGGAGGCCATGTCGCCGGGGGTGTCGGGCACGGTAACCGTTACGACGTCGGTCTCGCTTACGGCAAATCCGGCGTCGCGCAAAGTGCGGAACGCAAGCTCATGGTTGTCTACAATCATTCTGACAATCCCAAAGTCGGCCGTGTCGGCGAGCGAGAGGGCGGATATGTTGATCCCCGCGGAGGCGAGCGACTTGCATATGCCGGAAAGCTGTCCGCGTTTGTTTTCAAGGAATATGCTCAACTGCTTTGTAATCATTTCACTTCCTCCTGTTGTCTATCACTCTTTTGATCTTGCCCTCGCTGCGCGGCAGCGAGCCGGGCGCGACGAGCAGGATCTTCGGGCTCAGGCCCACGATCTCCTTGATGGACGCGGCGACGCGCCGGCGGACCGACTCCATCGCCGACATCGAGTCGGACATGTTCGCGGAGGTGACCTCGACCTTGATCTCGAAGCGGTCCATCGTGT
>JAZOTG010000065.1:0-12999 GCA_045657505.1 Kiritimatiellia bacterium
CGTGTCGGCGGAGAATCTGCTCATTATATTTATGCTGCGCAGGGTTCGATTTCAGCAGTTTCAAATAATGATGTTGCAGCGCATTACTCGTTTACTGAAGATCTACTTAATGCCGGATATAGAATCGACATTCAAGACGGCGGCAATTTTATGCGAGAGAATTATCGAGATGCTTTCCGTCGTGATAATATTCTTGCAGTCACTAATCGCCATGATGGTACGATTCGGGGCATGATGTATTCGTATGATCCCTTGCAACGTCCTGTTTCGCGTAATGATGACGAGTTCGGCTATAACGAACGTGGTGAGGGTGTATTCTCCCGCAGAGACGCAGAGGACACAGAAAATACTTATTTGTATGATGGAATTGGTAATCTAAATTTGCATGAAATTGTCGGTGTCGGCACAAACAGTTTTTCGGTGAACGATCGTAATCAATACCTTACTATTTACGAAAACTCTGTGCTCTCTGCGTCTCTGCGAGAAACAAATCTGAAATACGATAGCAACGGTAATTTAACAAAGTTTGGAGACTGGTCGTATGTTTACGATTCAGGGAGCCGCCTCGTTTCTGTTTCATCCAACAACACATTGGTTGCCGCATTTACGTATGACACACAAGGACGGCGTGTGAAGAAGGTTGCTGCCGATGGAACTCATCGTTATTTCTACGATGATCAATTGCTTATTTACGAACATATCACGCGACCCGATAACACAGTTTCTGAAATTGACTACGTTTGGGGTAAGGATATTTCCGGCGCTCGTGATGGGGCTTGCGGCACTGGCGGTCTTTTGTATCTGACACGAAACGGCGTTGTTTATATTCCATTTTATGATGCATTCGGTAATGTACTTGGTTACACTGATGCGCAGGGGAATGTTGTCGCGGAATATACTTACGACCCGTTTGGCAAGATTGTTGGTAAGTCAGGTGCAATGGCTGATGACTTTGTGTTCCGATTCTCAACGAAGTATTACGATGTCGAAACGGATTTGTATTACTACATTTATCGTTACTACAAACCTAATCTTATGCGTTGGCTCTCAGAAGATCCAATCGGCGAAGACGGAGGCTTAAATCTATACGGCTTTTGCGGTAATAATCCTGTGTGTCGATACGATAAAGATGGAAGAGCGTATTTCGCAGTTCGTGGTCTTGGCCCAATTCCAACGCCTTTGAAATGGTCAGATTTTATGTCGGGTCTTCGATCAGTAATGTGTCCTTTTGCATCTTTTTCGCGACAAGAACGAGATGCCATTGATAAAGCGGCAGATTTAAATAATTTTGAAATATTGCATGAGCAATTATTTTTTGAAGATGGGAAAATTCCTAAGTCAATTGGATGGTCTAAAAGTGGATATCTTAATAACGAATCTCCAGATAGATATATTACGACTGCTAGTGGATATGATGACTGTATAATGCGAGAAGCAGTTTTGCGTGTAAATCCTACTCATTATCAACTCTCATGGCTTGGACGTAAAGGCAAATGCAATTGTCAGGATTATGCCGAAGCATTACGTCGGAAATATGAAGAAATAAAAAGCGAACGAAAGGTAAAATGTAAATGTCAAAAAGAATAATCAGGAACATTATTATTTTGTTGTGCGTTTTAGCATTAGTTTTTTTTATTCTCGTTTTGCAGGGTAAAATTTCAACGCCTTTAAATGGGTTAAGTATAATACTTTATACTCCCAAACAATTTTATTCACCATACAGTCAAAGCCTAATAAAAGAGAATGTGTATAAGTACAAACTCAAATACATTCACAAGTTTGTAGGGGATCATTCTATTATTCTAAATGTTGTAAATAATACACCAAAAGAATTTGATTATGACAACCCCGATAGAATTGATTTATCTCTTTCTGTTGATCTTAATAATGCGGATAATAAGACAAATACATTATTCCAGTTTGATAAAAAAATTGATGAATATTTTCTACATAAGGGGACTAATCGAATTTTTATTGCAACTTATTCTTTTTCAGATATTATTTTCAAAAATAAGCCTTATGTGGCTGATATTGAAATTAAGGGGAATATCAAAAAATTCTTATCCACCTATCCTAAATCTTTCCTATCAATTCAAAATACTACACATAAGTAATAGAATAGCTGATGCCTTAAGACCCGAATACCACAGATTGTTGCTTGATATCAAAATCAGATGTAAATGTAACCTAAAGTGAGGAGCAGGCATGGAAAATATTATAAGAGGTATTTGTTTTCTCGTGTTTTTGATTGGCACAGGCGCGATTTGGTTCGTGCTACCAACGCTTATTGCGTTCCCGTTTTTGTTTAGGTTAAGAAAAGGTGTATGGCGATTCCCTTGTAATCTTGTTGATGTTTTGACCATTTTGTCGGTTTGTATAATCTGGGTATATTTTTCAAGAATCGCCCACTTGTTTCGAAATAGCCTTTGCATTAATCCTGACTATTTGATGTTGTATGACATCTGCATAACATTGCTGTTGCCTATAATTGTTGCAATACCCCCGATTATACTTACTGAGTTGGAATTGCGAAAACGGTTTGGCTGATTGCGGCCAATTAGATATTCGATATAAACTGTCTTTCCCTGCTCGCGGATAACTTACAGACAGCGGTCAAAATATACCCTATATAGGTTTCTCATGGTGAGGGGAGGGGATTTTTAGACCACGAAAAATACGAAAGTGGAAACGGGGAATGGGGAAGTGTTGCCAGTTGCCAATGTTGTCAGTTTAGGTGAAGGCGAAAGGTGAAGGTGAAGAGCGGATGAAACTATCATATTGGAAACTGGTACTGGCAACACTGGATATTGGCAACAAATCCGCACTTATCTCCACAAATCTGGTTTGTGAAGATTTGTGGATAAGATTTTTTCTCGTTCCGATATATCACTTCATCTTCACTCGGATGAAGAATGAACTAAGCTTTTCGCCGTTATCCATTTTCGGCGTTACCGTGAACTTCACATTACCATTTTCAGGCGTGGCTACATTCACCACCACATTATCGAAACTGAACCCAACTCCTCCACTTACCAGCGTCTTAGTACCTTCAATATCAAACACCTTCCTGATATTCGATTCAAGAGCGTTATCTCCGACTTCAATACCGTCAATCTTGACTGTAAACTCAAATGCGCCATCTGTAGCCGCACTCTCAAAGGCATCAATAACAACATCACCTTCCTTCGGCACCGCGGCAATCAATCCATCTGCATCAAGCGCAAACGACAGCCAGGCATTAGGAGATTCCTTCACCTGCTGTGCAGTAACGCCCTTAATCCCCAACGCCCAAGTGCGATACGCCGCATATTCCGCCGCAGTCTTTATATTCTCAGCAAGATTCGCATCTGCCGAACCTTCCAATGCCGCAGCAACTTCTGATGCGGTAGCTAAAACGCCAAGATCCGGAATGGAATCTTCAGGGGACCACGCGACCTCATCAATCCACGCACAATCTTCACCTACATCTACAATCTTATCCTTTTCATAACGCCATTCAATATTATGTAGGCCATCCCCAACTATCTTAAATGACACCCTCCGCCAGTCTATTTCTCCTCCAATAAGTTCCGTTACATCAACACCATCTACAGCGAGGACAAAACCATCGTACGGTTCGCCTGTTTCCTCGTCAGCCTCACTTGATACCTTAAGCATAAACGAAATTGTCCCTGCGCCTTGAACAGTTGTTGTAAGACAACTTTTTTGATTTCTTAGAATCTTCCCACTTTTCAAGGCATAACCATCAAAAGAAACTTTCTTATCTCTTGTCCACGCCCCATTGTCCCCAGTCTTAAACTCCTGCCCCGACCAATTAAGATACTCCCCAAAAGTCCAAACGCCGCGTGTCACCGTAAACGAAGCGGTGGAGCTATCAAAATAATTGTCGCGAATTGCAATTGCCTTGATCTCGGTCGTTCCCGTTATCACAATAGGCCCCGTATAAACCGAGCTTTCGGCAGTCGGATCCGCGCCGTCTAAAGTATAATGAATGGTGGCGCCGCTATCACATGTAATAGTTACTTCGCACGAATCCGCCTCAAATATTTCAGGAGCAGAAATAACAGGCGCCGCAAGTTCATTCCGCGCCCATTGCGCAGTCATAACGACATTACTCATGCCCGTATATATTTCGTCAGAATCATAAGTTAAAACTCCATCGCTCCAACCGACAAACGTATGTTTCGGCCACATCAAAGATCCACACCCAGGCAATTCAACATCTTCATCAGACTTGAAGAATATCACCTCGGGAACATCACCTTCTGTCGCACCACCTGACGCAAATGACATCTCATACACTGGCACGACGAGTGGCGGGGCACCATATTCATAAGCCCCTATATCAATAATATCCTTAATACGCTTATTTTGATCTAAATCGCCATACTCTAAATTCAACGGCTGAACATTAGCTGACACACCCGCATCAATCGCCACCGAACCATGTTGCAAACGATAGTCACCTGTTGTAGGATTGACAAACTTCATATCGCCTACGATAAAGTCATACGAATAAATATCACCGTCACCATTCCAGCATTCATCAAAATAATTGTATGGCAAAGCACTCCCTGTTTCCGAAACAATCGCACAATTTTCAGCTTTTACATCTCCTACATCCATAGCATACCCGCCACCCCAATACGGAGTAACAGACATAATCGTATTATAAATTTCTGAGTTTTCAACATCAAATACATCATTCAGATCTTCATCCTCATGAGTAGCGCTTTCATTAGCAACAATTGTACAGTTATACGCATAACATCTATCAATTCCAGCTCCACTACCCGTCGCTTTATTCCCCATTACAATGCAATTATAAAGTTTAGCGCACGAAACTCCCCCGCCATGTGATTCTTCATAATCCTCCTCGGAAATTTCTTCAAACATTTCTCCAGACTCTTCATCCTCCTCGTAAAAAATCGATCCCTTCTCGAAAATAAGCTCACTGACATTATTTGAAATGACACAATTGACAATGTTGCCACCGAATACACCACCACCATCCACTACACGTGGAAAGAAAACATTCGCCTGACTGCCGTCTTCATAATATTCCACGCGTCCTTTCCATGAAGATTTTCCGTTGCAAAGAGTAAATCCGATTAAAATTGTATTGTATGGCTCCAAGGGGACACATTGTTCTTGTTCACTATCATCCCCTAACCACCAATCGCCCATCGTATCATCCGCCAATGTCGCACAGCGATTCGTACAGCCGCCATCAATGATCGTATTCGCCGCACCCTCGGTTGATTTAATCGTGATCTTCTTGCCGTTCGTGCGAATAGGCGAATATGTACCAGGGCCGACCAAAATCACATCACCTTCATTCGCCGCCTCTATCGCCGCTTGAAGCGCGGCTGGGCCATCAGCACGAACGACACGGTTCGTGCCGCCTGCGCCGTCGGCGTCGCCAATCTCACCATCATCACCGCCCCCTCCACTAACGTCATCATCCACACTTTCTTCGGGCAAATCATAATACACGACCGTCATCCCTTGCCATTTACCGTTACTGTCAACATCAAAACCAGTCGCATTGCGCGGCACACGGGCGATACAATCCGCTCCGATTTGGCTGAAAGCTTCAAATTCGACACTCGGTGCATTTCCTTTGAACAACACATTCGTTAAGCCACTACAATACTTAAATGCGCCCGCTCCAATGTTTTCAACCGAACTGGGAATACTTAAACTTTCAAGAGCACTGCAGCTAGAAAAAGCTAAAGAGCCTATGTCTATTAGTGAATTTGGCAAGGTTATGCTTTCAAGACAACTAAATTCTCGAAATGTATTAAAACCAATATTGGTAACTCCTTCAGAAACAATTACGTTCGTTATTGTTTCCACTGAAAAGGAGAATATTTCCCAAAATTTTTCAGAGCAGATACATTGCGGAATTGTCACTCTTTTAATCGCATTACAGCCTGAAAAAGCAGAATCGGCAATTTTCGTTATATTATTTCCCAATATCACATTCTCTGCATTATTACAATCATTAAATGCATAATCTCCTATCTCTGTCACAGAATCCGGAATTATAATCTCCTTTAAGCCATCACAACCACTAAATGCACAATCCCCTATCTCTGTCACGGATTCCGGAATTATAACCGATACAAGACCACCACATCCTGCAAATGTATATTCTGCAATATTCGCTATAGTATTTGGGATAATCACACTATTCAAACCTCTATAATTACAAAATGCATAAGGCGCAATATATGTTGCAGTATTGGGAATCGTTAAATCTGCCACTATTTGATTATTTATATACATCGCAGAACGGAGTGGATTTGCATCAGCACCGCAGAATACTATTGAACACCATCCTTCTATATCTGAAATGTGCACTTCTTTCAAACTATAACAAAAATTAAAAGCATCTTCACCAATATTTATTATGCTACGCGGAAGAGTTATTCTTTCAAGATTATAACAACCCTGAAATGCATTAGCGGCAATATTTGTTACACCATCTCGAATCGCAATATTTGTTATTGTATGATAATCAGATGGAAAGGTTTTGAACAATGGCATGGAGCATATATATTGAGAAATTTTCACGCTAGTAATCGAACCACAATCACCAAAAGCAGACTCTCCAATATTCACCACCTCATCTGGTAAATCTACACTCACAAGGCTATTACAAAAACGAAACGCATGATTACCAATACTTATGACTTTCTTACCCATCTTAACATTAGTAATACTACTACATCCATAAAAAACAGAATCCTCAATAATAGTTAAATCATCTGGCAGATCAACATTTATAAATCCACGGCATCGTGTAAAAGCCCCTTGCCCAATACTTACAACACTTTTAGGTATCATCAGTTCTGCAAGAATATGGCAATCTGAAAATGCGAGATCTCCAATGCTCGCCACGCCGTTAGGTATCGTCACCCTCGTAAGCTTATCACACTGATAAAATGCGTAATCTCCAATGCTCGCAACTGGATATCCACCAAGCGTAGACGGGATTGTTATTGCACCAGAAGTTGTTTTGGGAATAGCAGTTGAATAAGAGGAGCCTCCGCCTACACTCGCCTTACCATCCGTTACCGTATAAGTCCATTCAATACCATCAACAGTTTCAGTACAAGTCGTTGCCGCCTGAACGCAGACAATCGCCATGGCAGCAGACATCATCATTATAATCTTCTTTATCATATTTTCACCTTTCAAAAAAACCTCTCTTCGTATTCCATGCGAGGTCTTAGGAAACCTTTGAGAGAACACGAAGAGAGGAAAGCGCATCGCGCCTCTTGCCAAGTGTTGTTCTCATTGAAGGTTCCTAAGTTTCGCATGACAACAACTTTGCAGCTATGCAAATTGTTATGGTGACGAAGTGGTTGCTCCGTCCTATGTCCGTTTTACTGAGTTATTGAGTTCTTCCTTTCATTGTTCAGTTCTTCGGGTTTGAAAAATCGAAATCACTTTTATTTAGACTTCTGTTTTTGCCTTGAAGCTTTCTTAATGCGTCGCACGGTGTGCTTAATCTTGCCGATGAAGAAATTAAGCTCAAGCGACGATTCTGTTTCTACTGTCTCAAGGTCAGGCATAATGATATCTGAAAGAACTTCACCGAAATTCTGCATCTTGCTCATCTGCTTACGCTTGTCGGTTTCTTGGTGCAGTTCCTTTAGCTCTCGCTTCAAATAACGCACCTTCGCAAATGTCTCAATAATCGCAAAGGTTGCAGCTGTCGCCTGCTTGCTCTTCAGGATTGTTGCAAGCATGTAAAGACCCTTTTCGGTAAAGGCCTTATAGTTATATTTTGAATGACGACCTTTGCCTGCCTTTTCTAAGGTCGAAAATTTCGACCTTAGAATGCGAGACTCGTCCGAAGACGAACAAACATGTAATCTTCGGGGGAACCTGTCAGGATTGTTGCGAACAGCCTCATTTACGCGCTTTGTTTCCACTCCATATATTTCTGCAACATCCGCATCTACAATAACCGGCATATCGCGAACAATAATAATCCGAGATTGCACTGACGCATTGGAAATGGCTAGATTTCTATCCTCATGTTTCATTACGCAACCTCTTTCATTGGAAATTGGATCTGGCAATTGGCAACATTATCACATTGGCAAAATTTTACTTTATCAAGCATAACCTGAACGCCGCGAATCGTAAAAATTCGCGAACGTACAAAAAAGGTGTTTGATAATTCCTGTATGGATAGCTCGTTCACGTCCTATAAAATTCTCGTCAGAAAAAAAACGTTTAAATTATATCATTTTTGCGCCGATAATCATATGGAGATGAAATTTTTGTTGCGTTTGCGCTCGACCGCAACTGTTCGAACGGGGTAAATATCGCGGTATTGAAAACCGTGTGAAATGCAAGGGCGGCAGTGGTTTTTGCTTCCTGCAACTTCCTGTTTGTTTTGACAGTAAGAGTTTGCAAATGATATGATGAGCGACATCAAAATAATATGAAGCAGAAAAGCGTGTTCGTCGCAGCGCGCAGCAGCAGAAGTGAAATGCTTTCTTTAAAGGATGTTACAATAAATAAGATAAAGGAAAAAGAATATGACGAATATAAAAACAGGCATTGCGTTCATTTGCATAGTTGTATCCGCGGCATTGCAGGCCGCCGGCATTGCGCTTTTTAATGGCAAAGATCTGTCAGGGTGGAGTTCGTTCTGTGATTACAATGCGACAGGCGGGTATTCGGCGCAGGAGAAGACATGGTTCGCTTATAACGGAGCAATCCGTACTACCGGTACGCCGTTCGGATATCTGAAGACAACGCGCAGCGATTTCAAAAATTTCAGGTTGAGCCTTAAATACCGCTGGTGGCGCAAAACCCCTTCGCCAAATTCCGGCGTGTTTGTGCGTCTCGATTCTGAATGTGCAACGTTTATTCCGCGCTGCTATGAGAATCAGCTGTGTGAAGGCAAAGCAGGCGATTTGCTTGGACTTTGCGGAATGCCTATAGACGGTCTTAAGCCAAATGCTCCGTACAACGCGGCGAATCCGCTTTCGGGCATTACGGTTTCGGAGCGTAAATTTAAATCAGCCGAAAAGCCTTTCGGGGAATGGAATACGCTTGAGGTGGAGGTGAACGGCCGTACGCTTGTCAATCGCCTCAATGGGATGGAGCAAAGCAGAGTTGCGGGCATAGCTGAAAAGGCCGGCGCAATTGGACTGCAGTCTGAAGGCGGCGCAATAGAGTTCAAAGACATTTATGTAGAGCGTCTGCCCTGATCAGGAGAGCTCTCCCGGCCGCAACCGGCCGCTGCGGTTTTCTATTCTGCGCCACAGGCTGAAAAGGTAGATGCCGTTTGCAAGGAACAAAAGCCACATCAATAAAATTGAAAGATGGCCTGTTCCCTGCGAATAAGCTTTATACCACATAACAACTTCAATCGCGTTTACGGCAATCCAGAGCACCCACTCTTCAATCGCCCGGCGCACAGTAAGAATCATCGCGGCAATCGAGAGTATGTTGGTGGCGGCATCGCATAGAGGCCGCGAGCCTCCGATATGCAGTAAGACGCTCCAAAGAAGGGCAATGCCGGCAGCGCAGGATAAAAGGAGCAGCATACGCCCCTTAGGAGAGAGTCGCGTTCTCTTTATGCCTTCCTCATTATCGGACGAGCGATTTTTCAACCAGACGGCAAGTCCGGGAAACATCATTGCAAAGTAGTAGACATTGAGCGCAAAGTCTCCGTAATACTGCGCATTGAACGCGAGCACAGCGTACAACGGCGTGTTTATGAACCCGAAGAGAAAACATATCGGCTTGCCTTTGCCGGCGAAAACAGTGTAAAGCATGCCTGTCGCCGCCGCCACAATCGAGACAGGTGGATCGCCCCACCATAAGGAAAGCGAGATGATGGACAGAAGACAGAATAGCAGCCATAGTGCTTCCTGCCATCGCCATCCCTGAATTTGCGACATTAAAAATTTCTTCATATTCGGCAAGGTGTGCAGTACTTATGCAAACTCAAACGTTGTGAAGGGATTTCTTGATCCGCTTTAATGCTTCAAGCAGATCGTCGGGCGAATCCACCGAGCATAGCGAAAGGCGCAAAAACGATTCGGAGGGATTTTTCTGCACGGCAAAACGGTATGAGTGGCATGCGCGGACACCGGATTTAAGAAGAGCGGATTCGATTTCGGGCCCGTTGAGCCGCGAAGCGGGAAGAGTTAGCGTGCGGAATGTCGGTATGTCGTTAGCGGTTCTTTTTTCGCGCGGAAAAACTTTTTTGAACACGCTGTTCATCTCAAGCGCCTTTTGGAGTTTGCGCTCAAGGAGAGATTGGGCTCTGCCGCTTAAAATCAGTTCGCTCAGTATTTCGGCATCCAATGCGCTCGCCTTGATTGTTAGCCTGTGATGTGTAGCGACAAGTCTGTTCGCGTGCGGCGGCGGCGCGATCGCGAATGCGGCGCGTATGCCGGGAGCGAGAAAGCGCGTCGCGCCAGAAAAGTGAAACGTCTGTTCGGGAAGGCGCTCAAAAAACGTTCCGGAGCCGTCGGGGACAAGCGTGGCGTCGTCTTCAATTACAATAAGCCCGTGCCCGCCTATTATCGAGGCAAGCATATCCTTGCGCCGGGCGCTCATGGTTGCAGTTGTCGGGTTTGCGCAGGTCGGCATAATAAAAACGCCTTTTATCGCTTTGCGCCTGAGAGTGTCTTTTAAAGCTTCGGGCCGCATGCCCTCGCTGTCGCCCGCAACGGGCACGAGCTTGATGCGTGCGAGGCGGGCGGCATGGATAAGATTGCCGTAAGTGAACGAGTCGACGGCTATGGAGTCGCCGATGTTGAAAAAGCCGAGCAGCAGCGCAACAAGGGCATTCTGGGCGCCGGGGAAAACAACAATCTGCTCCGGCCGGGCGGATATGCCGAAGCGTGACGCCCAGTACGCGCCGGCGGCGCGGTGGCGTGCCGTGCCCTCGCGCGCCTCGTAGGAGAAAAGCTGTTTCACATAGTCGCGGCTTAAAACCTCGCGCGCCGTTTCTACAAGAACATCCGCCCCGAGAGACGGAAAGCCCTGGGCCGCTCCGAGGTCGTATATTTTCTGCGCGGGATTTTCTGTTCTGCCGGGAAGCGGCGCCACAAACGTGCCGCGCCCGGTCACGCCGTACAGAAGTCCGCGCGAGCGGCATATGTCATAGGCGCGCGTGATTGTCGTGAAGTTGATGTCGAGCCAGTCGGCGAGTTCGCGCTGGGACGGCAGGCACGTGCCTGGCGGCAGTGCGCCGGACTCTATGTTTTCGGCAAGCTGGGCCGCCAGCGAGAGGTACCGCGGGCGCGTGAGCGAGGCTGCGTCAGGCTGCCAGCTCAAGGGGTGGCGTGAAAAATCATTATGCGGCATAAGTTGTAATACATACAATTTTATGAATGTATTGATTTTAGCATAGTGGTAAAATCTCGTCAATTGCAGAAACATGAAAGGTACTAAGATGGACAATAAACAACCTAATCGGTTTTTGGCCGAACAACTCAAGGGCGGCGTCATTATGGATGTGACCACGCCCGAACAGGCGCGAATTGCCGAGGACGCGGGAGCATGCGCCGTAATGGCGCTTGAGCGCGTGCCTGCTGACATTCGCGCCGCCGGCGGAGTAAGCCGGATGAGCGACCCCGGAATGATCCGCTCGATTCAGGAGGCTGTGAAAATACCGGTTATGGCAAAGTGCCGCATTGGGCACATTGTTGAGGCGCGCATTCTTGAGGCAATCGGTATAGATATGATTGACGAGAGCGAGGTCCTCTCGCCGGCAGACGATACATTGCACGTTGACAAGAAGGCGTTTGCCGTGCCTTTTGTGTGCGGAGCGCGCGATCTCGGAGAGGCGTTACGCCGCGTGGGTGAGGGTGCAATGATGCTCCGCACCAAGGGTGAGGCCGGTACGGGAGATGTCGTGCAAGCCGTGCGGCACATGCGGAAGATGGATCAGGAGGTGCGCTACCTCGCCGGGCTGCGGGAAGATGAGTTGTATGATGCCGCGAAAAAACTTTCTGCCCCGCTTAACCTTGTCGAATATGTGCATAAGAACAGGCGCCTGCCCGTTGTCAACTTTGCGGCCGGCGGAGTTGCAACACCGGCTGACGCCGCGCTTATGATGGAGTTGGGCGCGGAGGGTGTTTTCGTAGGTTCGGGCATTTTCAAAAGCGGCAATCCCGCCAAACGCGCGGCGGCCATCGTCAAGGCGGTCGCAAATTGGCAGGATGCAAAAATACTCGCTGAGATATCCGCCGGGCTTGGAGAGGCGATGGTGGGAATCAATCCCGAAGAAATCCGCATTTTGATGGAGGCGAGGGGCATATAATAAAATGCCCGTATATTATTATTATTATAATTAATATGGTCGGGGCGGAGGGATTTGAACCCCCGACATTTTGCTCCCAAAGCAAACGCACTACCAGGCTGTGCAACGCCCCGTTATCGCTTGTCATTATATCAAAAATTATTGCAGTTTGCCAGTGCATGCAAATTTTGCGAAATAATTTGGCGCATTCGCCAAAATTGATAAAATTTGTCATTGCACCGACAAACTATAAAGTGGTATACTATTTCTTCCACGCCCAAAAACGGGGTGGACACGGCCGAAAACCGTGAACATTAACAAACAATAAAAGTACAGTAAAGTATGGCAATTCGCAAACCTACGGCTCCCTCGGAGCGTTCGTCCGCAATGGCGGAGATGCTCGCCCAGGCGGGTCAGGAGTCGAAGTTCAAGAACGGTAGCCTCATAGAGGGTACTGTCAGCGCCGTTAAGGGTGATGACGCGGTTTTCGATATCGGTTACAAGAGCGAGGGAGTTGTACCCCTCAGCGAATTCGGCGAAGGCGCCGAAGTCAAGGCTGGCGACAAGGTCACAGTGATGCTTGTCCAGCTTGAGAACGAAAAGACCGGAATGGTCGAGCTTTCCAAGCGCCGCGCGGACGACAAGATCCGCTGGGAGAAGATTCTCGAGCGCTACGTCGAAGGCTGCGTGGTCACCGGAACGATCAAGAG
>JAZOTG010000066.1:0-2372 GCA_045657505.1 Kiritimatiellia bacterium
GGACCCGAAAGCTCGATTGGGAATTCGATTCCATCTACGATTTTATCCATTCGAAAAAGACGCTCGTGGCCAACAACAACCATCAGCCGATCCGTCCGAAGGAGGATATTCAGCTCTTCGAGCGCGATCTTCCGGGTGATACGACGGGTGCGATCTTCTCGGCCAACCAGCCGATGGTCAACGATCGCCCCATTGAGCAGTGCGATGTCATCCAGCACGGCGTCTGGGGTTATAAAATCGCCGAAAACCGTTTCCGTACGCCCGATGATGTCGTAGCGCTTGTCGTTCGCGCGGCCGCCAAAAACTCCAATCTCCTCATGAACATCGGTCCTGACGGATCGGGTCAGCTTCCTAAGAAGGCTGTCGAGGTCATGGAGGGCGTCGGCAAGTGGTTCGCCAAAAACGGCGAGTCGGTCTACGGCACGAGCGGATGTCCGATAGCCAAGGGTAAGGATATCGTTTCGACGCGCAAAGGGCACGATCTTTATCTGCACTTTCTCAAGCCGGGCGCAGATGAGATTTCATTCAAGTTTGACGGCGAAATAAAGGAAGCGAAGTATCTTGCCTGCGGCAAGACTCTTCCTGTTGCTGTCAAAGACGGCGAGGTGACGGTCAAAATCTCCCGCCCGAAGGATTGTAAATTTGATATAGTCGTCAAGCTTTCATTTAAAGCTGCGCATCCGGAGAAGTAAATGAACATTGATGATGAATCAAGACCTTCTTCCTTTAAAGCGGTTTATTTCATCGCTGCTATATTGATTCATATCGTTTTATTTGTTTCGATCTGGTTCATTGGAATGCGTGAGGAGGAAAAAGACGAAGAAGTCGCAGTTCCGATGGAGCTGATGGTCGTTGTTCATGAAAATTTGGACGGCGAGGAAAATGAGCCTCCGCCGCAGACGCCTCCCGTTTCGCAGCCGGATCCTCCTCCGCCGGACCCTCCGAAAGATCCTGATCCGCCGCCGCGCGATGAGCCAGATATTGCAGATGCCGTGGTTTTGCAGCCGGATAAGCCCAAACCTCCTAAACCGCCAGAACCTCCCAAACCGCCGGCGCCCCCTAAGCCTCCTAAACCTACACCCCCAAAGCAGCCTGATCCTCCAAAGAAACCCGACAAACCCAAGGAGCCTCAGGAAACTCTCGACCAGCGTCTTGCGAGGATGCGCAACAGCACGACGAAAGTCAAGACTTCGCCGCCCCAAAACAATGGTCGTACGGATAAGCGTCCGGCTAATTGGAAAGAACTGCTCAACGCCGGTTACAAGCCAGGACCGACGAATCAAGGTCTTGATGCGAATGAAAAGGAACGTTGTCTCGCCTTGATACGTGAGGCCTTTTATTCGAAATGGGAGAGGCCCGCGTGGACCAGCAGCATGGGAAAAATGCATCTTGAAGTCAGGTTCGGTTCCGGTGGGAAGGTTTTGGGGTACAAACTTACTCAAGGCTCCGGCGATTCTTCCGCAGACAGAACTGTTTTGAACGCAGCATCTAAAGTTTCGGCTGTGCGTGGACTTTCACCGAGTTTTCTTGAGAACAACAAAACTGTTACTGTTCGTTTTGAGGTGACACCTAATTAACGTATGGTTTTTTTATCATCCATATTTGCGGCGGCGCTTTCGGTAATATCTCTAGATGGGATAGTTGCCGGTGACATTACGGCCAGTGCCGATTTTGATGCTTATAACGTGCATGCCGGCGATCCTATGGCGCTGACAGTCGATTTTATGGGAGAGGCCGATTTTCTTTCATTGCAACCTCCAAAAATTTCTGAAGTTGTCGATTCATCAATCTGGAAAGTCGACGACAAAAATGCCAATGTTGTCGATAAGATAGGAAAGCGAAGGATAACTTATAAAGTCAGACCTGTCCAAGAAGGGTGTTTGGAGTTTCCGCGATTGACATTTTCGTATATACACGCTGAAACCGGCAAAAAGGTCAACATATCGACATGTGCGATTCCTGTGCATTCTAAAAAGTCTTCGCAGGTTGAATTGTCTTTGTCTGAAGAGGAGAAAGCCGCCTTGCCGCTCCCGGACGGCATTGTAATTGATTTGACGGACAGTCCTTGGGGGTCCGGCAAGACATTGAATGACGATGGGTTGTTTGCGTGGCGAAAGGCGTGCACGACTCTGAATGCAGAGTCGTTTAAAGAGTTTGATTTCCCTGAGGCCCGCCTGAATGAAGCGGCATGCGAAATTCTTGCTGGTAATTGGCAGCGTGCCATGTCGATATACACCTCTTTGGAGTGGCAGATCGGCCAGACACCTGCTGTCGAGCGCGGCATTGTCGCGGCGATCGCTCTCAAAACTTCAAACCCTGATGCGGAATTGCCGATCTGGAGGAAGTCGGATCGTAGCCATGTCGTTCTGTGA
>JAZOTG010000067.1:0-7520 GCA_045657505.1 Kiritimatiellia bacterium
ATATCCGTTTTCTTGAGGGTTACGGCCTTACGGAATGCTCGCCGGTTGTGAGTGTCTGCGGTCCCGAGATTGACGCTGTAGGTTCAATAGGCAAGGCTATTAGCGGTATTGAGGTCCGCATTGCCGAGCCTAATGAGGCGGGCGTTGGCGAGCTGCAGGTCAAGGGCAAGATTGTTATGAAGGGTTATTACCACAACGAGGCGGCGACGGCCGAGTCGTTTGACGGCGAATGGCTTAAGACGGGCGATCTTGCTTCCATCGATGAAAACGGTGTAATTTACATCCGCGGCCGTAAAAAGGCTCTTATCGTCAATCGCGAAGGCAAGAATATATATCCCGAAGAGGTTGAGAATTGCATCGCCAAAGAACAGTGCGCTGCCGATATTCTTGTGCTCGGCTACACCGGCGGCGGCGAGGTAGGCGAGCGTGTTGGCGCTATCATCTATCCTAACGAAGATTTTATCAAAGAGAAGAACGGCGGCAAACTGCCTTCGTGGGAAGAGATTGAAAAAGTCACGCAAAAGGCTGTTCAAGCTCGCTGCGCAGAGTTGGCCGATTACAAGCGTCCCAGGAAGGTGGTTATTTCGAGGGAGCCGCTTGAGCGCACTTCGGTCGGCAAGATTCGCCGCGTGGCCTACAAGGGGAAACTCGACGAGTGAAATTGTCGGTTTTAGTTTGGCTTGAGTGGCCCGAGAAGTGCTTCCGCGTAAATGCGGAGGCACTTAAAGTATTGCGTTCGTTTCTTCCTGCTGCTTCAAGTATTCTCAGAGTGCGCTCGGAGAAGGCGTTTCTGGCAAAATTGCCGAACGCCACGCATGTCATAACATGGCATTTCAAGAAGGAGTGGTATGAGCGTGCTGTTAAAATGGTGTCGCTTTCAACTCCTGGAGCAGGGCGCGAACTCGTCGACTACATTCACGCGCCCAAACATGTCAAGGTGCATTTCGGAGGCTATCACGGGGCGATTATTGCCGAGAGCGTTGTTGGATTTATGTTTGCCTGGGCACATGGGTTTTTCAGGCCCGAACTGGTGCAAAGCGCCACTCCCGATGCGACATGGGGTGAGCGTTGGCCGCGTGCGCCGTTAAGCGACAAATGCTCATTGGTGGCTGGTACGCAAGCGGTCATAGTCGGTTACGGGCGCATCGGGCGGGCAATCGGTGCAAAACTGGAAGCTCTTGGCGTCAGGATAAAAGGGTTTACCCGTAAAAACGTCCAAGAAATCGACGGTGCGCTTCGTACAGCCGATTGGCTTGTTTTTGCATTGCCGAGCGACACAGGAAGCGACAATCTTCTTAATGCCGGAATGATTGCAAAATTGAGCAAGAAGTGTGTTGTAATAAATATCGGCAGGGGTAATGCAATTGATGAAGAGGCTCTGATCAGTGCGCTTAAAATCGGGCGTATCGCGGGGGCGTATCTCGATGTCTTCAAAAATGAGCCGGGCCCATTGTCCAGCGCTGTCTCTGGTTGTGCAGAAAAAGGCATCTTATCCCAAAATAACGCGTCGTTGCCGGTAAATTTAATAAAAATGCCGCATTCATCGGCATTTTGCGACCAATATCTTGCAATGTGTTTTAAGGAATTAAAAGATGACGGAGTCTTTTGACGTAAACAGTGTTGAGGAAACATGGGCTGTCGCAAAAAAATTCGCCGGGCGTCTTAAAGCGGGCGATGTTGTCTGCCTTGAGGGCGATTTAGGCGCGGGGAAGACAACATTCACCCAGGCGCTTGCCGCCGCGCTTGGCGTTTCCGGGCGCGTAACCTCGCCTACATTCTGTATTGTGCAGGAGCATTTCGGAGAAAATTTTGTAGTTCACATGGATCTTTACAGGCTCAATGGCGAGGATGATGTGGAGGCGATAGGCTGGGAGGATTATTTATCGCGAGGTGCGATACTTGTAGTGGAGTGGCCCGAACGCGCCGGCACGCTTATTCCCGCTACGGCTTATCATATAAATTTCACTTATGCCGACGGCGATGAGGCGAGAAGAATTGTAATTGACAGTGCCGTTCCTTAAAAGGTATAATATGACTTGTATGGGTAGATTGTGCCTTAAAATTTTTATCGTGTTATTCTTCAGCGCCTTTGCTACGGGGTGCGAGTTGTTGTCATCTGCGGAAAATAAAGGTGCTGCAAATTCGTTCGATCCTTCTAAAGTGGCATTTTGGAGCGATGGAGATGCAAGAATAAAGCCTGGTGTCCTGCTGAATATTCAAGTTGGGGCAGCCGGCATTAAGCCTGTTGATATGGCAGTGCAGGTCGATGCCAAGGGCGCTGTGACGTTGCAGTATCTTCTTTCCGAGCCGGTTGAGTGCGACGGGCTTACGCTTGATGCATTCCAAAAGAAGCTTTTGTTGACTTATCAGCGTTATATCAAGCAGCCGCAGGTTACAGTCAGTTTTGGCCCATACGATCCGCGTACTGGCGTAAGCCCATACGGCTTTGTTACGGTGCTTGGCGAGGTGAACAATCCCGGTCCCGTTAATATGCCGCCCACTATGGATTTAACAGTTACAAAGGCTCTGCAGCTTGCCGGCAACACAAAGCCTTTTGCGAATAAGCGCAATGTGCTTGTCACGCGCTGCGCGAAAAACGGCTCACTCACTCAAACCGAGGTCGACATTGTCGAAATCGGAGAGAGGGGGCGTATCGACAAAGATATGGTCCTTCGGCCGGGCGATGTCGTATATGTGCGCGAAACGTATTTGTAAAATTTTAGAAAGGAACAGCGAATGAAAAAGATAATAACAACTGCCTTTGTTGCGGTATTTGCAGCAAACGTCTTTGCTCTGTCGTTGGCGGAGGCTTCGGCTAAAATAACCGCTGTCGTTAACGATCCTTCGCAAATCACGCAGATTATGGGCGAGCTTTCCAAGGAAAACCAGCCTGTGTTTCTCGGCCGTGTAAATGCGGCGATAGCAAGTTCCAAAAAATCCCCCGATTCAAAGACCGCCGATTATATGGCAGTCAACAAGGCCGCTCTTTTGGCAAACAAGGGTAACATCAAGGCTCTTCTTGCCGAGGTGTACGCTACTGTTGAGCCGGCATCGCTTACTGTTGTAAACGAGCGCCTTGCTTCCGAACTTCTCAACCGCAGCGCCAATCCTGCAAAGCCGATTTCCGACGAGCAGATGAAGAAGATGGCTGTTGAAACAATGAAGGTTGTTCAGGCTCGCAATGCCGGCACCGACAACGCAAGTGTCCGCGATGTTTTTGCAATCCTCATGTTCCTCAGGGCTGCAAATGGAACCCCCGCCGATTTGGCCGATACTCTTCTTGCCAACATTAGCGACAGCGAGGCTCGCTCACTTGCTAAAGACGAGTGGGTTCCTGCTGCTCTTGGCCAGGGCCGTCCCAAGTCATATGACGCAATGCTTGCTGTGTGCGATGTAGAGCCTTCGCAGCTGCCCGCAGTCGAGACCAACTTCCTCAATCTTCAGGGACCGGCGATTTTTATGCCTACGCTTATTGCCGACCTTAACCCCACGGTTGACGGCAAGGGTGCCCCCACGGTTTCTTATACAGACGATTTTCTTGACCCTAACAAGTATGCGTTGCCTACCGACGGCGTGGCCGGCCTCAACCGCGTGCCCCGCGGCTTGGACCATCGCAACGAGCCTTGGTATCCCGGGTATAACCGTCCTGAGGCCGAGGGCTATTTTGGGCAGACAACACGTAAATAATTTTGGCTCATTAAGCGGAGAAAATTAAGATGAATATGAAAAGTCTGACGGTGTTTGCAGGGCTTTCGGCATTGGGAGCGTATGCAGGCGTTATGGATCGCGAGCCAGGCATAAAGATGCTCAATGAGCGCCTTACTCTCAAGCCTTATGTGGCGCTTTCGTATACATACGATTCCAATGTCGATTCGACAAAGTCCGAAAAGGAAGGGTCGCAGTGGGTCGTAAACCCCGGCTTGGAAGCAACGTACCTTGCCGATAATTGGAAGCTTGACGCTCTCGTTTGGTACAAGTATCATGCTTACAATAATTATTCTTCACAGCTTAACGCATCCAGCTTTGGTGAGCAGCTCAAGTGGGTTTGGACGAATGCCGGCGCCGGTGAACGCGGCACTACAATTCAGCTCCGCGAGAGGTTTGAGCAGATTGCTCAGGACGATAACCTTTCAAGCCTCGGCGGCCGCGGCATGAATCGCGATCGTAAGCAGTTCACGGGCGAGGCTAATATCCACCGTCGTATTAACAAGTATTTCCACGGTGCGTTTACAACCGATTACTACTATCTTGATTACGACAACGATGTCAGAGAGTACGCTTGGCTTTATGGCTGGAGCCGCCTGCAAGTTGGCGCCGAAGGCGGTATAACTCTTTCGAAGTGGACCGATTTTATCCTCTCCGCCAACTACCAGTGGTATTGGCAGGATAACGATACCGATAGGCGTCTGGATCCCGATGGTATCTATGGTTCAAGGCGCGGCAATATTGTTCGCGGCGATTCCAAGGGCTGGTCGGTCATGGGCGGTGTGGCGACTCATATGACCGAAAAGCTTTCGTACAGGTTGCTCGCAGGCTGGTCGCGCTTTGAGTATGGCGGCGGCGTTTCCAATCTTGACGGCTGGACATATCAGGCTTCAAGCGATTGGCAGGTCGATGCAGAGAACACGTTCCATATCATGGCTCTTGCATCAAGCTACTATCAGCCTTCGGAGCGCGAGTTCGGCAAAGCTCTTAAGGTGCACAACGTAAGCTTCGGTATGGCAAAGAGCTTTATCCGCGGCGGCAAGCTGCGCGCCGCATTTGACGTCGCCTACCGCCGTGAAGCCAATGAATATACCGAGTATGAGGCCGATAACTATGACGAAGATATTTGGACGGCCCGCTTCTCGCTTAGCTACAGAATTAACAGGCTCTTCACGGTTTATGGCCGCGTTGAATATCAGTTTGAGGACGCGACAGGCTCGCATCCTGCTATCAGCGGCGGGTTGTACGACTATGATCGTTGGCGTGCAACGATTGGACTTCGTATGACCTGGTAATAAGAAGTGCAGAAGTTTATTTCGAAGTACGTGTTGACGGCGCATCTGGCCTTATTGGCAGTCGCGCCGCTCTTCTTATTCCCGTTTTTTGGCGCCGGCACAGTATCGACTGTAAGCTTGTGGATGTCGCTGTTATGCACGCTTTGGCTGTTTCTTGAGCCGTCAAGGCGCAACGACGAAACGCTGTATGCCGCCCGTAAGAGGGTGCTGCGGTCAATCCTCACCGATCCATTGGTATGGCTTTTTGTTCTTATTGTCATTTACATTGCAATAAGCTGCTTCAACGGTACAATCGAGCTTTTCTATGATTTTGTCGATTCAAAGTGGGGGCTTAGCGCTCCGCATGTAGGCTGCCTTCCTTCGTCAGCCGAAGACGCCGGGTATGCTGCGCTCTCGCTTACTGTTGCAGTATTGGTTACTGTAGCGGGCTGCCGTCATGCTTTAGGACGCTCTGCGAGGCTGATGTATCCTTTCTTGCTTTCGTTCTTTGCGGGCATCGCAGCGATATCAGCCGTTCTGATGATATATTTCGGAAAGGGAAATATCAAGTCATTAACGTTGTGCTCTCTTAAAGATGCTTCGTTTGCGGGCAGCGCGTTCGGGTTGTTCTTCGTTGCGGGTCTTGCCGCCCTTTCGGGTATTTACGAGCGCAGGTGGAATAAGTCGCTGATGCTTTTTTCATTTGCGGTCGGTTCTACATTCACAGGCCTTGTCTATTTTGCTCCGCCGTCGGTTATAGTGCTCTATTCTTCGCTTGCGGCGGCAGTAGTATTGTTCTCGCTTGTTTATGTGGCTATTACACAGTCAGTCAACGCCGCCTTTAAATATATTGCGGCGTTGATTATGGCTGCGGTTATTCCTCTTCTCGTGTTTATATTTATCGCAGACGACTCGTTGAGAGAATTGAAGTCGGTTGCCCTTGACGGCCCTCTTTTTGAAGCGGCATACAATGAGGCTCGTCTGTCGCATGCGCAGATATCATCGGCATATTGGAGTTCCGGCAATATATGGCTCGGCAGCGGGTTCGGCTCGTTTCCCCTGATTTTGCAGTTTTCGTTTCCGCAGGACGCATGGGTGAAATGGTCGTGCAACGGGTGGTGGCAGGCCCTTGCAGAAGGTGGCATCATAGGTATTGCTTTGCTGGCCGTTCCATATTTGATTATGGCGTATACGCTGCTTTCGCGAATGTTTACGGCGTCCGTCCGCAAATCGTTTTTGCCTCTGTGCCTGTTGGGTATACTTGCGCCGGCAGTTGTAATTGCCGAGGGTTTCTTTAACGCCTCGTTCATGAGGTTGGAGCTGTGGGTAGGTGCATCGGCCTTGTTTGCGCTTGGAGCAAGTTCATTCCCATTGCCGCGCAAGCCTGCCGACAGCTATAAAAAGTGAGTGATTCAGGGAGTTAAAATGGCAGATAAACCGATATATTACGGAAGTTCCAACTCTTCGCCGATTTATTACGGGTCGCAAAAGCCGATATACGGCTCGCAGCGTTCTCCCGTCTACTACGGCAGCACAAGATATTACGGCCAATACGGCGGTACGGGCGGCCCTGAAATTCCCGACGGCGGTTCTGCTTTCGGAGCGCTTACCTTTTCAAGAATCATTCGTATTATAAGTCAGCGCTGGCTTTCAATCTTCGTGTTCTTTTTAGTGGGCATCATCGTTTCCTTTGCCGTTTATTCCATATCTCCCCGCATATATGAGGCGGTGAGCGAATTCACCATCGACATTCGCCGCAATACCGGTAAAGTGGCATCGGCCATCGAACAGGCTATGCCCGACTTCGGCAGCAATTACGCCGAAATTTTCAATACGCGGCTGAGTCAGTGGCGTTCAGAAGCGGTAATAAAAAAGGTTATAGAGAATTATCAGCGCAAGTATGACAAGTCAAAAGTCACCGATCAGGAACTGATTGAGACGCTCGCCACGTCAAAACTTGAGCTTGTCCGCAATTCGCGTATCATTAAAATTGCCATCCGTTCGAAAGACCCCGAAACGGCAATGGCGCTTGCCAACGCATATGTCAGCGCCATCGTTGCAACAACGCAGGACGAGAATAAAATCAGATGCGACAAAGCTGTAAGCCAGATTCACGAGCAGGTTGAAAAGAGCCGCCGCGAAAAGGATTTCAAGAGTGACGAGCTTTTGAAATTCAAGACCGACAAAAAGGTCGATACGCTCCACTCGCAGCGCGACACTATACAGCAGCTTCTTCAGAAGGCAACTACCGACATCGCCAATCTTGAATCGGTCGAGACGGAACTTGTCGAATGGGAGAAGCTTCTCACCCGCGTCAAGGCCGAGCCCGACAGCTTCGGTTCGCTCGCTTCCGGCGCACAGCGTTCGCAGGATATTCAGAGCGAGTACAGCGCATTCCAGAAAGCGCTCGAGGCGCATGCCGCGCTCAAGGCGCATTATACGGACGACCATCCCGAAGTGCAGGCGGCGTCCAACGCCTGCGAGTATGCGAAGAAGAGATTTCTCGATGCTGTCGCTCGCGCCCACGATGCCGGTATAGCA
>JAZOTG010000068.1:0-1777 GCA_045657505.1 Kiritimatiellia bacterium
TCGGGCTTATCAAGAAATGTGGCATCGGTGGGGCGGGAGCAATTGTCCGTCAAAATAGGACCATATCGATAGTTGACGGGCGTCCGGTGGGTGTAGGGACGCTTGATTATGCGGCTCCGGAACAGCTTCTTAAAGGTGAGTGCAGTATTCAAAGCGATATTTTTGCCCTCGGCAAACTCTTGAAGTTCTATTGCAACGGCAGAGTGCCGCGAAATCTGCGCATGACGTTCCGACGGGCGACGCGTGATGTGCCATCCGACAGATTCCCTTCGGCTAAAGCCTTTGCTTCGTCTATCCGCCATCGGCACCGTTTCACAATCATTGTCTCCGCCTTTGTTGCCGCCATTGTCGCGACTGCGGGACTGTATCCCGTTTGGAAACCACCGCTTGCTGATTATCTCCGGCCGCTCTTAAATCCGCCCGAAAAGGTGTTGGGGGTGATTTCGCAGAAGGAAAACGAAAATGATGTCGATTATTTCAATCGCATCAAGCCGTTGGCGGAAAAGGGCAATGTGGAAGCGGACATAGCGCTTGCCGAGGCTTATTTTTACGGGCGTGGCGTGACTGAGGATCGTCAAGAGGCGGTGAAATGGTATGTGAAGGCGGCGGAGGCGGGCGATCCTTCCGCGCAGGCGTCGCTCGGACTTTGCTTGTTCCGCGGATGGGGATGCGCAAAAGATCATTCCATGGCGGCGGAATGGTTTACAAAGGCGGCGGAGGCGGGCGATCTCAGCGCAATGAATGGTCTCGCCTACAGTTATCTGCACGGCTTTGGTGTTGAAAAGGATGTGCTTGCCGGATTTAATTGGGCGCTGAAAGCTGCTGAGCGCGGGCATCACCCGTCCCAGACAATGGTGGCGGAGTGCTATCTTGACGGCATTGGCGTTGAGAAAAACATCGAGCGCGCCGAGACGTGGCTGTACCGGGCTGCGCGGCTGGGCAATAAGCGCGCGCAGATGCTTTTGAGAACTCGCTAATTTAGGCGGGTCATTTCATTGACCAATGCCGAGAGTTTCGAAATCATTCTTTTTTTGATTACGTCCACATTTCCGCGGGTGATGCCGAACATCGCCGCTACCGCTTCAGGCGGCTCGTGCATCAATACAGTGTGACGGAATATTTCGCGATTGCGCGGGTTGATGGACGTATCAGCGAGGAGTTGTTCGATCGCCGCCTCCATAGTCTGCATCCTCCACTCGGTTTCTTCCTTCTCGGAGATGTCGCAGGCGGATAGAGTGTTGTTGTCTGCGCATTTTTTCTCGAGATCTTTAATTCGCTTTGATTTTTTGAGTTGGTCGAGCGCTTTATATTTGACGATTCCGGTAAGATAGGCCTTGAAGTGTCCGTTACGGTCAGGAGTGTAGGTGTATCCCGGGAGCTGCTTGATGAGCGCCTTCATCGATTCCTGGATGATATCATCATGATCGAGCGACGGGAAATGCGAGGAAAGAAAGGCTCGCATCATGGGTTCGTATTTAGTGAAAAATTCCGTCCATCTTACGGTTTCGGTGTTGTTCGCAATGGCGCTCAGAAGTGTGACGGATGTATGAATCTGTTGCATAAAAGTTAGTATATCATTTTTTGTAAGATATTATCTTGTGCGGCGAGTATATGGTAGAAAGGTATGAAATGCAAAAAATCTTAAAAATCGCGCTAATTGCTGCGCTTGGCGTTGTATCGGTGTTTGTTGCATTGTCGTTTGCCTTTATTTCATGGAATGACTGCGGCTCGGAGAATTACGCGGGCGGGCTGATTTTGCGCGATGCAGCGGGCGAAG
>JAZOTG010000069.1:0-16821 GCA_045657505.1 Kiritimatiellia bacterium
CCTTTATCGACTTGAGCTTCAAGCAGAAGGTTCTTGAGAATCTTTGCAGTGAGGCCGATGAGCGCTACTATCTTCCTTACAGGCAGCTTGTGACTAAGCTTTCGGCGGCTCAGAAGACAAAAGCCTCCAAAAAGCGTGAAGCTGAAATTGCCGCCATTAAGGCGAAAATGGCAGAATTCGAATGTCAGTTCGGAATGCCGCCAGACGAGTTCTTGACAACCTTTGGAGAGCTTCGCAAGGTGCTCAAGGCGGGTCAAATTGCTCGTACCAAGATGGTAGAGGCAAACTTGCGACTTGTTATATCAATCGTCAAAAAATACATGAATCGCGGGTTGTCGTTCCTTGATTTGATTCAGGAGGGCAATACGGGGTTGATGAAGGCGGTTGAGAAATTCGAGTACAAGAGAGGTTATAAGTTTTCAACTTATGCAACATGGTGGATACGTCAGGCGGCCACGCGCGCAATTGCCGATCAGGCCCGTACGATACGTATTCCCGTGCATATGATTGAAACGATTAACAAGTTGATGCGTATTCAGAAAAAGCTTATTCAAAAGCTTGGGCGCGAGCCTACCGAGGTTGAGCTTTCTTCTGAAATGGGCATCCCCCCCGATCAGGTCCGCACCGTAAAACGCATGGCCCAGCAACCAATTTCGCTTCAGTCGAAGGTTGGAGATAACGACGATGCTCATTACGGCGATTTTATTCCCGATGTGACAAGCGAAAATCCGTTTGAGGTCACAGAGGGGCATTTGCTGAAGGAAAGATTGCGCGAAATTCTTGATACGCTCACAGATCGCGAACGACAGGTTGTCGATTTTCGATTTGGTCTTTCCGACGGCTACAGCCGTACATTGGAGGAGGTTGGCCGGCTCTTCAATGTTACGCGCGAGCGCATTCGCCAGATTGAGGCGAAGGCGTTGAGAAAGTTGCGGCATCCAAGCCGGATGAAGTCGCTTGGCGATTTCCGCAGCATGTAATTAATCGGCAAAAAGAATGAAAGAGAAAGAATAAAATGGAAAGCATATTAGAATTGTTTAAAGGTGAAACGCTTTTGCCTGTTTCAATTGTCGCAGTAGCTGCGTTCCTCCTTGGCCTTGTGGTTGAACTTGTTGTGTGCAAGTGTTTCTTCTGCTCGAAGAGCGCTAAAAACAACATTTCGCTTAACAAGAAGAAGTCGCACAAAAACGATTCCTCAAAGTTTGAGAAGCGTCATCCAGCTCCCGCCGACGGTTCCATTGAGATTTATGTTGGAAATTTGAGCTACGAATTGACGGAGGATATTCTTCGCAAGGAATTTGAAGCATACGGCAAGGTCAATTCAGCGAGAATTATCACAAATCGCTACAATAATAAGTCCAAGGGCTTTGGTTTTGTGCATATGCCCAACCGTGCCGAGGCCGATGCTGCCGTAAAGGGCTTAAGCGACAAGGAGATCCTTGGCCGCAAGCTTAAATGCAACGAGGCTAAGAACGTGTTCTGATTTCATACTGTTGACTTAGGAGCTGCCATGGCACATCCGACTGCACTTGTATTTTTAGCAGAAGGCTTTGAAGATATAGAAGCAGTCTCGGTGATTGATGTTCTACGCCGCGGCGGTGTAGATGTCATTGTGGCCGCAGTCTCAGATTCATTGCGGGTGCGCAGTGCCCATGGAATTGAGATGTCGGCCGATGTCTGTGTTGCTCAGATTGACAAGGCGCTTTTTGGCGCCGTTATTCTTCCCGGAGGCATGCCAGGCACGGAAAATCTTGCCCGGTCGGCTCATGTGATTGATATTGTCAGGCGTCATGCTTCGGAAGGGCGTTTAGTCTGCGCCATATGTGCCGCACCTACCGTACTTGCTGCCGCAGGCGTGTTGCCGCCTGAAGTGCATGTGACTTGCTATCCTTCGTGCAGCGTCGATCTTGACCGGCCCTGCGCGGGGGTGCCTGTCGTTTGTGACGGCAATTTTATAACCGGGCAGGCGCCGGGGTCGGCTCTTCTATTTGCGCTGGTCGTGCTTCAGGCGCTGACTGACGAGTCGGTGGCTCATCAAACCGCCTCGGCGATGGTGACGGATGTTTTGCTTGGCTGAAGCTTTGTCGGCTTTCCCTTTTAAGACGCGCCCTTTTTTGAGGGCTTTGCTGTTCTTCATTGCGCTGTGCTTCCCGTTTTTTTCGTTTGCTACGGAAGTAAGTTTTCTCTTTGCGTACGATCCAAGCCGTCCCGAGGAGCCTGCGACAAGAAAGATTATAGAGCTTGCCAAATCAAATCCGGAGCTTCAGCCTGTAAAGTGGGGCGGTTTGCGTTTGCCGGGCGGGGGCGGGCGTGCTACATTTATGCTCTCGCTAGCAGCGCAGGCCGCACCCGATATATACAAGGCGTGGTTCCATATTCTACGGCATGATGTCGAGCAGGGATTTGTATATCCTCTCGACGAGTGGGTTGATAGGCGTATCCTGTCTCCGGAAAACGATTTATGGGACAAGGTGCGCTATCATAGGGGGCATGTGTGGGCGCTGCCGTCTCCTGGAACGGCATATTATGGAATTGTATATCGCAAGGATATTGTCGCGTCGTCGGGGCTTGATCCAGAGTCTCCGCCGCGCACTTGGGGCGAGTTTCGCGAATGGTGCGTCAAACTGACCCAGGTTGCCGAGCGTACAAACCCAGGCTTTAGGGCGTTTGCAATAGAGAACCGCCCATGGGGCTTTTTGCCGTGGGTGCAATCTTCTGGCGATGATGTCATAAGGCGAAAAGAAGACGGAGAGTTTGAGGCGTGCTTTGACAGTGCAGGGGCTGTCAGGGCGGCAGAATACCTTCAGTCTCTTGTGCGGTTGAATGTTGTTCGGGCGTTGCCGACATTGACTACGGCAGATGAGGTCGGTCAACTTTTTTCGGGCGGTATGATAGCGGCGGTGTTTGGCGGGGAAGATCTTGTGCTCCGCTTGACGGAAACGCTTGACATGCCGCCAGAAACTATCGGCATGATGCCGTTCCCGGCGGCCGACGAAGGTGGAGTGCGGGTGCTTCAGGCGCACCGTCATTTTTATGCAATGAGCGAATCGGCGGGGCGAAGGGGTAAACACGAGCGCGATTTAGTTTTTTCATGCCTGAAGGCATTGGCCTCGCCGGAACTTGCCGATGCTGAAATACGCCGCAATGTAGCGGCGGGGCGCGCAATGTGGTGTAAGCCGTCCGATTTAAAACGGCTTGGCTTTTCGAGTGAGCTTAAAAGCGTGCCGCCGTCGGTAAAGCAGATGTACTCCGATCTTGAAAATGGTTCGGTAAAGGCGGTGACCGAGCCGTATGTCGGGTTCTGGCAGGCCGCCAGTGATCTTGTTCAGCGTCGATTCCTTGGCGTGTTGCTGTCAGACTTCGGGGCAGAAATGGATTGCGCGGAGGCTCTTTCGTCTATTACGGCCGATGCCAATCGTGGACTTATGTTTGACAGCGACCGCGAAAAAATAAATTCGGCCCGTCCGTATGCGAGAGTTGTTTTCGGCATAATTGTCGTCTGCGTGCTTGTTGCGGCCTTTATTTCTTTTCGCTCCCGCATTGCGTTGCGCCCGTCTGCAGGTGGCGCTTTGCGGCGTGTTGGCATGCACAGGCTGGCGCCGTGGCTGTTTCTTGCTCCGGCAGTATTGTCGATTTTGCTTTGGAGCTATTATCCCCTTGTCCGCGGTGCCGTAATGGCGTTTCAAGATTATAAGATAGTCGGCGGAGGGCAGTGGATTGGGCTTGATAATTTTATACGTGTTTCGCTCGATCCGAATTTTTGGGCGGCTTGGGTGCGCACGTTGAAGTTTGTGTGTATTTCGCTTGCGCTTGGTTTTGTCATCCCCATACTGCTTGCGGTGATGTTATGTGAGATACCTCGTGGCAAGGTCCTGTTCAGGTTTTTGTATTTTCTGCCGCATATGACAAGCGCTCTCGTTGTAACGCTTTTGTGGAAACTTATGTTTGATCCTACAGAAGGGGGGCTGCTCAATAAGCTGCTTGTCTCGGTCGGGCTGCAAGCTAAGTCGTGGCTTCTTGATCCGTCATTGGCCATGACTTGCTGTATCCTTCCCGGCGTGTGGGCGGGAGCGGGAATAAGTTCGCTCGTATACATTGCGGCATTAGAGTCTTTGCCGAAGGATTATTACGAGGCGGCGGCCATTGACGGTGCGGGGATAATCACGAGGCTGCGTCATATCACTCTGCCGCAGTTGGCGCCTCTTATGGTCATAAATTTTGTTGGTGCGTTTATAGCCGCGTTTCAAGGTATGGGGTCAATCTTTCTTCTGACATTCGGCGGCCCCGGCGATACCACGCAGGTGTTGTCGCTGCAAATATGGAAAGAGGCGTATAACAATCTGCGTTTCTCAACCGCTACAACTATGGCATGGTTTCTAGGTGTTGCATTAATAGGTTTTACCTATATGCAAATACGCTTCTTGCGCCGTGTTGAGTTTCGTCAGGCCGCGTCAAATTAGCGTTTTATGAAACGCGCTCGCCCCATAGCGCTATTTTTGGGGTGTATCCGGCTGCGATTGCGGCTTTTTGCGCACGTTTTATTAATGGAGCGTTCAATCGCCCGGTTTTGTGGCCGAGTTCCCAAAGGTGCCCGAACACGAGTTTTTGGGGTTTTATTCGCTTTACGGCATCTGTTACATTGATGCCGCATCCTGGAAAGAACGTCCACAAGTCGGGCGGCCCCCATATCGTTTCGAGTTTGCCGGCGTGTCCGCTGTCGCCTGTGTGGTACATTGTCCAGTTGCCGACTCGTATTTCGAATGCTGTTGTGAAGTCAACAAGGTATGCGTTATGGTCGATAAGAGATGTACGGATTTCAACGTCATTGATACGGAATATTTTTTTTGCTCGAGTAAAACCGCCTTGTTTTCGCCAGTTTTTCACCCCGTAGTTGTCGAGAAAGTTTGAAATTACTGTTTTGTGCAATCTGTTCATTGTGTAGTACAGGGAACTGTTGAAATGGTCTCCGTGATTATGTGTTATCAGGAGAAAGTCAAGCTCGTTCGCCAGCTCGCCTGCACGGCGGTGGACTAAATCAATGGCAAACATGGATTCCTTGGTTTTGATAAGATAGCCCATATTGTAAATGCTCCATACGGCGGGGACATTTGTTATTTTTATCTTGCGGGCTTCGGATACGGCGTTTTCAAACCCCTGCTCAAGTTTTTCCAAAGAAGCGAGGTTGCGGGTGTTGCCGTCTCTCATATACATGCCGTAAACATTAGGTGTTACTTTATCGGTTTCGCGCTGCCAAACGTCAATAAACGCAGAAGAGTTGTTATTGTCGTTTGCAAGTAAATCTTTACTGGAAATTGCGGAGGCTGCGGCGGCTATGATAAATTCGCGTCTCAACATCATAATGAAGTTTCTCCATATGTAACAACAATCATTTTCAGTAAATTATACTAAAAAAAGGGCTTTTTTCAAACGTGTTAAATAGGGACACTCCCCACTGAAAAGGGGAGTGTCCCCAAAGAAAAAGTGTTGAATTGACACAATTTTATAAGAATAGAGACAAAATGACGCTGTCTTTACTGATATTTTCTTGTGTTGATAGATTGGCACGCCTTGTGCATTATGTAATGTGTTAACACAAAATTAACATCATTAAAAAGAAAGGAAGATAAAATGAATACTGATACTATGAAATACGGAATGATTGCGGCTATGGCAGGACTTACAGGTTGCGGTGATTTACACGCAGAAAATTCAAAGGATGTTCCGGCCGCTGTCAATGAGAAGGAAACCGTTGTTACAAATGCAAACGGTACTATTACGAGGACAAAGCGTTCTGAGCGTGAAATAAAGGACGCTGACGGTAATGTTATCGGGCACGAGACAAGCGTGTATTCTGAAACCGTGCCAGCCCAACAAGTTAAAAAGGGAGATGCCTCTTCCAATAATAAAACTGCTGGGCCTGAATCTTCTTCAGATAAAGCTGCAGAAAAGGCTGCAAATGACACATTTCTCGGTTTGAAATTTGGAGAGGTTCCGCCTGGAGCCGACAAGGCAGAGTCTGTCCCCGGCGAGAGCGCATTGAAAATGATTAAGTTCAAGCCAGAAAAAACTATCAAGGGATTTGACGAATACTATGCCTTTGTTTCGCCTAAAACGCATAAGTTGGTGAAAGTTTGCGCATGTGCCAAGGAGGAAATCGTACATGATTCGTTCGGCCGCCGCCATTATCTTGTAGAGGCGCTTGAGAATCGTTACGGTGTACCGGCTCGTCTTGCAAGCTGGGTGCGTCCGTTGTATGTGCTTGATATCGCTCCCGGAAGAGGCGTTTCGATTTGTCTTTCTGACGCATCCAATGAATATGAAACAGTAATCACAGCATGGGACGATGATGTTGCTCGTTTGGCAGCGTCAGAGTTGCGTGAGATGCGCGATGAGGCATTCCGTAAAGCAATTGAGGAGCGCACGAAGGCAGTGAAAGAGGCTGCAAGCGCATTCTAAACAGTGGGGACACTCCCCCTGAAAACATGGGGACACTCCCCTTGTAAATGGGGAGTGTCCCTATGTTTTTGACTGGATAATTTAATGAAAATTTAAGGAATGGGCTTTTTTCTTGATTATAGGTTGATAATGCGATTGAAGGTTGCGGGGACATGGTGAGCGCGGTGCGCAACGCATACTGCTGCAACATGGGGGTGCTTCTTAAGCCAGCGATTAATGGTTGAGAGCATTTTTCGTGTAGATTTTGCATCAAGATTGTAGCATGGTTCGTCAAGAAGCAACAGTTCCGGATTTTGAGCTAACGCCTCGTTTAGCAGTTCTTCCGGCTCTTTGCCATGGTATGCCTGCATTTCGGGACTAACCGAAGCGATCCGTGAGCGTACTTGATGGAGATTGTTCCCGGTTGCGCGCGGAATCCCAAAAAGCTGGATGTCATGTGCGTATGCAAGAGGACTGTCTCCTGTCATTAAGGCGAGAAGCGTGGTTTTTCCGCTGCCGTTTGGCCCGCAGAGCAACCATCTTTCACCAGGCCAGATTGTCCACGACAAGTTTTTAAAAAGCGTTTTCCTTCCAATGCGGATGGTAAGGTTGTTTATTTTGACAACCGCAGTACCTTTGCCATTTTTTCTATCGGATTTAGGAATCTGCTTTTTTATTGTGACGGAAATTTGAGGGGCAGGGGCATTGCCGTCGTTGTCATTATTGATGATTGATATTTCAAATCCCTTTTTCCCCTGGACTTCTATTGCCTGCTCAAACAATTTGCGGTGGGCTGTATCAAGCCCTGCCATAGGCGAAACCATCTCTAACCGTTTATGACCTTTTAGCAATGCGCGCGCAAAGATTACTCGCCGCATTTCACCGTTGGAAAGGCTCAGGACAGATTGCGGCATCAAGTCTTTCAGATCGAGCAACTGTATCAGTTCAATAAGTTTTTCGCGGTGAGCTTTGCGTTGGGCCCGTCGATTGACGCCAATTTCAAACGGATTGATTTCAAAAACGGCATTGAATGAAAGGAAATTCCGCACAATGTCTCCCTCATCGCAATAATAGCGGCTTAACATCCAGTTGCCATTGCAAATCAAGTCTTGTTCGCGTTTGAAATCAAGGACGGTTTTTCCGTTGCAGGTTGTCATATATTATAAAAAGAGCCCGTTTCGATCAGCAGAGCAGATGTTTGTCATTCTGTCGGAAACGTTTACCTTCGTTTTCATGAGGCACATTTTACCGCATTCTGTAGGAGAATTCCGGCGCTTTATTTTGTTGCTATAGAGTTAACGGCCCTGGCCGCCGTGGCAAACGCCATCGTTAAATTGTAGCCTCCCGTAGGGCCGTCAATATCCAAAACCTCGCCGGCAAAGTACAAGCCGCTGACAAGTTCGGATTCCATTGTGTCGGGGTTTACCGAGTCTGTTGCAACTCCGCCGATTGTGACGATCGCCTCCTTGACGGGGCGTGGAAGGAGATTTGTAAAATTAAGTTTTTCTCCGTCCAGCGAAACCTCGAGCAAATATTTTTTTAGATTCGCATGTTCTATGAACCTCTGGCTGTTGTATACGGCAGCCCCGCTGAGCCCGAATGTTTCACAGTCGATTTCGCCTTTGTAGTCGTACAGCAGTCTGCCGTCTTCGGAGAAGACTTTTGCGCGGGCATTTTCATAGCGCCTCGGAGCGCGCCTTGTAATTGCCGGCTCGCTGGTCGTCAGACCAATTAGCCCCGGGCGGTACGGAATAAGTTTGTGCCCTAATGCGGATGCGAATTTCTGGCCGTCGCCAACGGAGCCGAGTTTGGGATAGCTGACACCTCCCGTGGCAAGAAGCACATTTTCGGCCCAGAGTGTGAAATTGCGCGTTGCAACTATGAATCCGTTTTTCTGCGGCTGCAACCCCGTCACCGGGCAGTTTGTCAGAATGGGCACTTCGGAATTTCTTAGAATATCTCCGAAGGCGTGGACGATTGTCGTCGCTTTGCCATCGGCAGGAAACATCCTTGAATCGGATAAACGCCGTACAGGTATGTTGAGAGATTTGAAGAACGAAATTATTTTTCTCGGAGGAGTTTCTTTAAGAGCACGTGACAGAAAGCGGGACTGCCTTTTAAGATCGCCGTTTGTATCGGAGAATTCAATGTCCTTCAGAAACTGTTCAGCCGATATATCCTTTGCAAAGTTGCATCTGCCGTTGGCGGTCATCAGGACCTTGGAGCCGAGCCGCGCCTTGCGTTCGATAAGTACACAAGACATGCCGCGTCCGGCTGCGGCTGCGGCGGCGAACATTCCCGCCGCGCCGCCGCCTACTATCGCTAATTTTACTGGTGTGTGTTTAAGTCCCATTTCACACTATTATAGCATCAATTCTTGCTGTAATGTTTCCAAGGTGGCGGATTATGTCGCGGAAGGAGGAATATACTCCAATTAACGGAATGTTGGCGACCCCGACAGCGCGTGAGTTAAGTTCATCCATAAGGGAGCGTTCGATCTCCTTCGCTTTGACGGCCGCTTCTCTGCCGCCGAGGAGGCTCTTGCGCACACATGACGAAAGCTCGCGCACGCCAGAGAGCATGGTATATATCGCCGCACGTTCATCGGCCGTGATGTTGTCGCCGAGCTTGGAGGAGCGTGCGTTCAGAATTAGCGCAAGGTCGGATATGCGTTCGGCATCGTTGACGCAGTGCACTATTTCAGGAATGGAGGTGGCCACGCGCTTGCCGATTTTGCGCTGCGATATCGCCACGAGGTAGTCGCGTATTTCGTTTTGGCGCTGATCGATTTTGTCCTCTTCCTCCTGAATGACATCGCGAGGTATCGCGCTTTCGCCAAGGCCAGAACGGACGGCCACTTGAGAGAGCGTTGTCGCGCGGCGCAGCATGTCGGCAAGAGCTCGTACAGACGCATCGCACGCAAGACTTGGCGATGCCAGCAGGCGCGGTTCAAGCAGTGAATCGGTCTTTTCGGAATTGTCCTTGATTATCATGGTGCAAAGTTTCGCCAGGAGAGGAATGAATGCCGAAAGGATGATCACGTTAGTCACGTTAAAGGCTGAATGCGCCATAGCCACGAAGCGTCCGGGGTTTGTTCCCGCAAAAGCGTTGCCTTCGGTGACTGCGTTTATAAGGTGGAAGAATGCAGGTGCGGCAAAACCGTCCTTGCCGGTAAAAACGAAGAGGAAACTGAACACTATGATTGACGTTCCTATGAGATTGAACAGCGCATGAGCTAAGGCAGTGCGCCGCGCATTCGCATTTGCTCCGATGGAGGCGAACGCGGCTGTAATGGTAGTTCCGATATTGTCGCCGAGCACTATAGGCACGGCCGTCCATATGGATATAGTGCCAGCGTTGGCGAGGGCTATGGCAATGCCAATGGTTGCAGAAGAGCTTTGGATGAGCATTGTCGTGAGTGTGCCGACGGCGATCGCTCCAAGTACCGAAAGCACAGGCATATGGCCGCTGCCGACCGGTGTGCAATCGAATGTTTCGAAGAAGCCTCTAAACGATTCGTTGGAAGAGAGCAGTTTGAGCTGGTCGGACATAAGCGTCATGCCAAAGAACAGCAGTCCGAAGCCGAGGACAGTGCGCCAAATCCCGCGCGGGAAGGTTCTTTTGGCAATGAGCAGCCCTATCACGCCCAAGGTTACGCACGGCAGCGCTATATCATTAAGTTTAAACGAGACGATTTGGCCTGTAATGGTTGTGCCGACATTTGCCCCGAAGATTACGCCTATCGCCTGCTGAAGGGAAAGCAGCCCCGCGTTGACAAAGCCGACTGTCATTACCGTTGTGGCCGACGAACTTTGAATGGCTGCGGTCACGCCCATGCCGGCGAGTATTGCGAAGAATCTGTTGCGCGTCATGTAGCCTAACGCAGTCTTCAGCTTTTCACCCGCGATTTCTTTTAGACCGTCACTCATAAGGTTCATGCCGTATATGAATATTGCAAGCCCGCCGAGGACCGTGACAACTGTATTTACTGTATTCATGCTTGTTTTTTCTCTTTGTCTTTTTGCAGATATTTTCACACATTTAAGTTAGAGGCGCATTAGGCGATTGTGAGGAATGTGTAAGGATTTTTTTGGCGCAAAAATGAGTGCGTTTTTTGGTATAATTTCCCCATGAATAAGAATATCGTTTGTATAGGCGCTGGATATATTGGCGGTCCGACCATGGCCGTTATAGCTAAAATGAATCCAGAACGCAAGGTGTATGTCGTCGATATAAATGCCGAAAGGATAGCGGCCTGGAATTCGGAAAATTATGATTTGCCCATTTACGAGCCGGGATTGGTTGATGTAGTCAAGGAAGTGCGCGGCAGGAATTTGTTCTTCTCGACCGATATCGAGAGCGCGGTTAAAGAGTGCGACATTGTCTTCGTGGGTGTAAACACGCCTACAAAAATGTTTGGCCGCGGGGCGGGGCGCGCAAGCGATCTTCAATATTGGGAGTCCACGGCGCGCGAAATAAAGAAGTTTGCGCAGTCCGATAAGATAGTCATAGAGAAGTCGACGTTGCCGGTGCGCACGGCCGCCGCCATGGAGGCCATTCTAAATGAAGACGCCAACTGCCGGTTTACGGTGTTGAGCAACCCTGAGTTTCTTGCAGAAGGCACGGCGATAAATGATCTGCTCTGTCCAGATCGCGTTCTGATAGGCGGGCCTCAAGACGAAAACGGATTTGCGGCCATGGAGGAGGCTGTTGCAATTTATTCAACATGGGTGCCGCGGGAAAAGATTTTGACTACAAATGTGTGGTCTGCCGAGTTGACAAAACTTGCGGCAAACGCCTTTCTTGCCCAGCGTGTCTCTTCTATAAACGCCATCGCGGGCCTTTGCGAGGTTACGGGCGCCGATGTGGAGGAGGTTGCTAATGTCATAGGCGCCGATTCTCGCATCGGCTCAAAATTTCTTAAGGCTGGCCCCGGATTTGGCGGAAGCTGCTTTAAAAAGGACGTTTTGAATTTGGTGTATCTGTGCGAGTCGTTCGGCCTGCAAGCTGCGGCTGATTACTGGGTGCAGGTGATCAAAATGAACGATTTTCAGCAGGAACGCATTGTTTCGCGTCTCTTCAGGGAAATGTTCAATACTTTAGCAAACAGAAAAATCGCGCTCTTCGGTTTTGCGTTCAAGGCCGATACGGGCGACACCCGCGAGACTCCTGCCGGCACGGTGGCGCGGCTTCTTGTCGATGAGCATGTGCGCCTGTCAATTACCGACCCCAAGGCTCTGGATAATGCCCGCAAAGATCTTTCCGATCTGGACGGCGTGATTTTTGAACAAGACGAATACAAGGCGGCTGAGGGTGCTGATGCCGTAGTGCTCATGACCGACTGGAAACACTATCCAACCCTTGACTGGGAGCGTATTCATGCCGTTATGCGCAAGCCAGCGCTTGTATTCGACACTCGTAACTGTCTTAATGCAGAAGCATTGAAGAATATCGGATTTAAAGTTCTTAATATTGGTAAATAAAATGACATTAACAGAAAATGTAAAAGCGGCGTTCGAAGCTGCGTTCCCCGGTGAGGATTTTTCGGCATTGAGGGTCGTGCCCGCGACCGATCCCAAGTTTGGTGATTATCAGTGCAATGATGCGCTCAAGATCGCTAAAAAAGTAGGTTTGAATCCGCGCGAGGCGGCGGCCAGAGTTGTGGAGGCGCTTGACAAGTCGTGTTTTGAAAAAGTCGATGTGGCGGGCCCCGGGTTTTTGAATCTTACCGTGAGCGGCAAGTGGATTTCGGAGCGTCTTGCGGAGTTGGACGGTGCAGACAAAGCGGGGATTCCGCAGCGGGGAACAGGCAAGAAAATCGTTATTGACTATTCCTCTCCAAATGCCGCCAAGCAGATGCATATCGGGCATATCCGCTCCACAGTGATCGGCAATGCCATTGATAGGATTTTCCGCGCTCTCGGGTACGATGTCATCGCCGATAACCATCTCGGTGACTGGGGGACGCAGTTCGGAATTTTGATAAAGGGCTATCGCGAGTGCCTTACGCAGGAGGAGCGCGACAATCTGTGTGTTGCCAATCTTGAGAAATGCTATGTTCTTTCCGCGGCGAAAGCAAAAGAGGAGGACGGTGTCTGGAAAGACGCCTGCCGTGCCGAGCTTGTGAAACTGCAGCAGGGCGACAAGGAAAATCTTGAACTCTGGAAGCGTTTTATCGACATCTCAATAGCCGAATTTGAGCGTATGTACGCTAAACTCGGAGTCAAGTTTGACACATACCGCGGCGAATCCTTCTATAACGGGATGATGCATGATGTTGTCCAGAGACTTTTGGACATGAATCTTGCCGAACAGTCGGAAGGCGCTCTTGTGGTCAATCTCGAAAGCGAAAAACTCGGTGTCGCAATCGTCCGCAAGTCTGACGGCGGCTACAATTATACCACCAGCGATCTTGCATGTGTGGGTAGCCGCGTGTCTGACTATGATCCGGAGCGTATAATTTATGTGACCGACGACCGCCAGCAGCTTCACTTCAAGCAGTTCTTTTCGATTTCCGCGAAAATGGGCTACAATGTCAAACTTGTTCATGTGCCTTTCGGTCTCATGAGTTTCCAGGGTAAAGCCATTTCAACGCGCGAAGGAAATCTCATCCGTCTTGAAGAGCTTCTTGCCGAGGCAAAGAGGCGCGCCTTTGATATTGTCAAGGAGCGCGGCGGCGACGAGGCTCTTGCAGAGGCGATCGGTTACGGCGCGGTTAAGTATGCCGACCTTTCTCACGACCCGGGCACCGCCATTGATTTCAACTGGGATAAGGCGCTTGCGCTTGAGGGTAATTCCGGCCCGTACCTGCAATATGCCTACGCCCGCGTTTGCTCGCTTATGGACAAGGCTTCCGATACCGATTTCGGCAGCGGGGTTTTCGATATTACAACGCCGAGTGAAAAGCGTCTGGCTCTTCAGCTTTTGGAGTTTCCGGGTGCCGTTGTCCGTGCGGCCGATGCGTACAAGCCAAGCGTTCTTGCCGACTACCTATTCCAGGTCTCTCAACTTTATTCGAGCTTTTATCAAAATTCCCCGGTGTTGAAGAGTGAAGAGCCGCTCAAGAGTTCGCGCCTGAAACTGTGCGCTTTGTTCGGGAAGGTGCTCTCTACCGGACTTGGGCTTCTCGGCATAGAAACTCCCCGCCGCATATAATCTACGCTCACGCCGATGAAAATAAAATTACTGACTAAAAATTCGCGGGCTGAGGGAGAGGCGTATATGCCTGTTCCGATGCATCCTGGATTTGAATACAGCAGTAGCACCGAGGCGAGAGGGTACGATTGGCTTGTTGCGTACGATGAAATGCCGAAGCGTGATTCGGGGACGTTCAAGAGAGGTTCGGAAACCCTCGAGTGCCCGTTCGAACGCACGCTTTTTGTTTCTCAAGAGCCTGTGTGCGTAAAACATTACGGGCGCGAGTTCGTCCGTCAGTTCGGCCATTATCTTACCACGCGCGAGCCGGAGGCGGAGAATCATCCCAGGCATCATCACGGGCGCGGTTATTATTTATCATACTATGGGGTGCCCTTGGAAAATGTAGGTGATATAGATATAGCGTCCAAAGTTAATCTGATATCTACCGTTTGCTCTTCAAAGCAGATGAAGCATACAAGCCATAACAGGCGCTATGCGCTGATTTCGCACCTGTCTCAAACGATACCGGGTTTCGAGTGGTACGGGAGAGGCGTGAAACCGCTGAATAAAAAGTATGAAAGCCTCGATACGTACAAGTACCATGTGGCCGTTGAGAATTATATCGGCAGGGGGCACTGCACAGAAAAACTGATAGATTCGATACTTGGAGAGTGTCTTACGTTTTATGCCGGCGATCCTGATGTCGGCACATGGTTGCCTGAGGAGAGTTTTGTTCCGATTCCGCTTGACGATGTTTGTGAGGCCGAGCGCATAATCAAGGCTTCTATTTCTGAAGGCTTGTTCGAGAAGCGCGTAGAGGCTATAAAGGAGGCAAAGCGGCTTATCCTTGAGAAGTACAATTTCTGGTCTCAGATTATTGATGTGATTAAGGCGTCCGATTCTCAGGAAATTGCTCCGCGCAAGAGCGCGGTTAAAATAAGAAGCCGCCATCGCATGCGTTACAATCCGGCAATCGCATTTAAGGATGCGCTTGTCCATCTTTCAAAAATCCTTAAAAATCTGACGTGACCTCCAGAGCCGGAGGCGTGGTGTTCCAAGATGCATTCCGATGCGAAAGGCGCAGTCGCCTGAGGACTCGTGCGCCTTATTTCCACTCGAACCGAGAACGTTTTTTTTGCTTTATCGCATCAATGGCTTCAATCGCGCGTTTTTTGACCTCCTGGTTTGACGACATATGAAGTTTTGCGAGAGTTTCAATAGCTTCAAAACGGCGGCCGCAGTTTGCGAGCGAAAGCCCGAGGTTTAAAATCGTGTGTACATTGGTGTAGCTTCTTTCGGGCGCGGCGAGCGACGCCATGAAGTATGCGCAGGCGTTTTTGTCATTGCCTTCCCGCATTGAGATTATGCCCAGCGCATCAAGCATCATGCCGTGCAAATCAGCTTTAGGATTTGCAATGGCGGCGGCTCCGAGTTTGCGCACCTTGTCAAAATCGCCTTTTCGCCCTCTGAGCGAAAGCAGATAGGCAAGATTGTCGGCGGTAATTCTGCTCGGCCTTAATGCAAGGCTGCGCTCAAGCATTTTGATTGCTTCGTCTTCCCTCCCGCGTGCCGCGTATTGGCGGGCGAGCATGCGTAACGCGCGCCAATGATCGCCGTCAAATGCCGTCACGCGCGTGTACGCTGTCAGGTCGTTCCGGAAAGAATCTATTACGGGTATGGCAGCGTATGTTTCTGAAATCAACGCGCATATGCCGACGATGTATGCGGCAATGCGGAATTTTGTTCTTGCGATTTTCAGAATGGCGAGCGCCGCGGCCAACGCGACGGCAACGGTGGGCAGATACGTGTAGCGATCGGCGAACGCCTTGTCGCCTGTTACGCCAAGCAGTCCGAGTACTGGAAGCAATGAAACGAGAAACCATGCAGAAACGAAGAACGTCAGTTTTTTAAATTTCGCCGACGCCTTTGATGCGAGAAGGACAATTGCGATGACGGCGGACAAAGCGGTGATTGACAGCCCTAATGCGGCCCTTAACGGCATGCCTCCAAAGACGGCTCTGTAGTCCATGTGTATGGAGATTGGAAGCAATGTATTGTAAATGTACAGGCCGATGCTTACTGCGGCGTTGAGAAGCCTCCATCCAAATGTTGTGTCTGAAAGGTTGATCTGCTCAAGACCGGTGGGGTTTGTTTGTGAATAAACTGCGATTAGTCCAACGGCAAGAGATACCGTTAACATCGGGATGTATCGTCTGATGCTGAAACGCAAACAGTCGAAAAAAGTCTTTTCAAGAATGAATGCAAGTATTGGGAAGGCAATTGCCGTGGGTTTTGAAAGGCAGGAAAGAATAAAGGCCGTGATAGCGCCGAAATATGCAATGCCTTTTTTTGTATGCAGATAGCAGAGCCAGGAAGATGCAGCAAGTAAAGCAAACAGCGACCACAATATCTCTTTGCGCGATGCAATCCACGCAACGGCTTCCGCACGTGATGGATGCAATGCCCACATCAGTGTTGCTACAGCTCCCGCGGCAGCGATTTTCTTGAAGTTGTCTGGAACAAGCAATCTTAAAATCTGCAAAATAAAAGTGAAGAGGGCAAGGGCGGTGATTGAATGAAGCGCAATATTGACGATATGATGTACCTTCCAGCCTCCGCCGAAACATGTCACATCGGCCATATATGTTATGTACGTAAAGGGCATCCAAATGCCACCGTGACCAAGGTTTGTAAACGCCTGTGAAATATTGTGGAGTGAAATTCCGCTGTTTACAAACGGACATCCGGCGGTATAGCCCCAGTCATCAAGTGAAAGGTGCCCAGTGGTGGCCGCTCTCATAAAAACAGTAAGCGTTAAAAAGAAAATTGCGGCAGCAAGTGTCAATGTCAGTATATATGCCGGTTTTAAAACGCTATGCGCTGATTTTGTGTTGTCATTCATGTGCAAGAGTATAGCAGATAATGACGGGAGAGGGGCCACTGCAAAAAAAAATAAAAAATTTTAAATGTCCCCCTTGCACGGGAAAAATTATTTTGATAAACTATGCACTCGTTCGCCCGAAAGGGTGACGACGATCTTTGAAAATAGATGCTTGAGACGTGACTCTTGATGGTTCGTAAGAATTCGAACCTTCGGAAGAGACACGGAACAGTAAATGTTTGTGTGAGGAGCCGAAAGTTCCGTGAGGGACTTTCAAACTAAAAACTTTCTTTTTCTGAGAGTTTGATTCTGGCTCAGAACGAACGCTGGCAGCGTGGATTAGGCATGCAAGTCGAACGGGATCCACA
>JAZOTG010000070.1:0-4430 GCA_045657505.1 Kiritimatiellia bacterium
GGCTACGATCCGACTTTGAATGTCAGATGAACCGAAAGGCCCGCCTCCGTCGCCCACTTTGCACCGTCAAGGACGTCCTGCACTTTAAGAGATTTGGCAAATCTGTCGAGAGTGATCTGATTGGCCGACTCCACTCCGAAAAGAACAAGCCTGAAGCCAGCCCTGCGCATCAATCTGTAATCGTCGCGCGTAAGCCTTCCAAAGCGCATATTGCAATCTATACGGACCCTGCGATTCAGTTTTCGCGCAATCATTTCGTTGCAGAACGTCTTGAGCCACTCGCCGACGGGGAACGAGCCTGAATCGTCCATAATCTCTTTAACCGCATACTTGTCGACGAGCATCTCGATTTCATTAACAACATCAATAGGGTTGCGCGTGCGATAAGTCGGGTAAAGAGTCGTCCAGCTGCAAAACGTGCATTTGGCATGCCAGCAGTCGCGCCCCGCCATTATGTACGTTCCAGGAGTCCTCTTGAAGTTGCCGTTCTTGCGGGAGTAAAGGCGCCAATCCACAAGATCACGATCAATCCAGGGCGGATCGTTCAAATCATGATTAAGCTTGAACGCTCCCGTGTTTTTCACAGCGCCGTCGCAGCGATACCATATGCCGGGTTCAAATTGCGAAGAACACAGTTTGGCGTTGGCCATATTGAGCAAAAGAAAATCCCAGTCGCCGCCGGTTAAAACATAATCCACCGGCGAATTCCGCATAGACTCTTCAGGCAATGCCGTCACATGATCGCCGCAGAGTGCAACCCGCGGGAAATACGGCAAAATCTGTTTAAGACGCTCCACCCACGCCCAATGGCGCTTGATCACCGGCGTCTTGGTTTCCATGACGACGAGCTCGGGCTCGAATTCTATGAGTTTACGCTCAAAATCATCAACGGACATCTCTGCGGCTATGCCGTCGAGGAACAGCACATTGTGTCCCGCCTGATCAAGCATTGTCGCCGCCGTCGCAGGCACTACAGGGAAAATATATGTAGGCGTCGAAAACCACTGGAACTGGCGATTCTGCGTAAGAAGCGCTACACCTTTGTCGCTTTTGAGCGGAGGATATACTATTGCAATCTTCACCTTTTACCACTTGTACCCAAGCGCAAGGATATATCTCAAATCGCTACGCTTAACCCCGTCGGCGACTTTACTCTTGTAGTCCCATTCAAACTTTGCCATAAGCTGCCAATTGTCGTGAAACGCCCACGAAAGCCCGGCGTCAGCGTCTATGAGATAGTTCTCCACGGGATCTGACACGTCAGGCAGAAACTCGAGATTGTGGATAAACTGCAGGTTGTCAATGCAGGCAAAAGCCCAGAGGAAATGATGAGCGTAGCGAATTGTCGCAAAATCATCCCTGTAATCATTGTCGTACTCTTCGCGAACCCACGCGCCGCCGAGTTCTTGATTGAAGCTGATCTTGCCGAGTGAGGCGACATCGTCAGAATCAAACCATTGATAACCAAGACCGGCGCCAAATCTTATGCGATAATCAAGATCCATGATTTGATCGGTCTCGAACTTGCCGTTTAGATAAGTATAGAGTTTAGTCAGGAGAAAATAGTCCTCCTGCGCTTGAATCTCAAAACGGTTTTCCGTTTTTTGCTTATCGGCTTTCGTGTCTCCGCTTTGAGAGAAATAATAACCGAGTGACGACGCAAAGCGGCTCTCATCCCATTTGCGTGACGCATCGGCACAAAGACTCGCAGACTCGGAAACAGTGTTGCCACGCGCCATTCCCGCCGCAAGATTAACGCTGCCGTGCCATCTTTCCTGAACCGGATCGACAGCCTTGACGTTTGTCATGTCGAGCTTTTTATCGCCCTCGACGAGAAATCCGTCTTTGACGCTGAGGTTCTTGGACTCCTTTTTATTGTCGTTGTACTGCACAACATGAGCCTGCTGCGATTCGAGAGACTTTATGTTTTCAAGCTTAATTGAAATGACGCCAAGATCGTCTGATGCGAATTTAATGGAGTCGCCGGAGACTTCACCCGCCTTGCCCGACAGCACAGACCCCGATTTGAGATAGACCTTGTCGGCCATCATAGAAGATGCGCAGAATATGAAACCGAGAAAAACTAAAGCCCTTTTATTCATTTTTTATCCTGTTCGTAATTTGGATCTTTTGTGAACGGCATCGGAACATTCTTTATCGACCAGTTAGCCCTGTTCAAATAGTTCGTTCTGCGCGGATCGTTATACTGTTCCTCAAGAGTTCTCAAATCGAGCGAACGCATACCCTCGGAGCGAGTGCGGATGCGGTCGCCCGGCTCGCGGCGGATGTCGTTTGTATATTGACGGCCGAGGACGGCATTCTTTGGAAGCCCCGCATCCTTTGTAATATTCTTAGGGTCGACAATGCCGACCGTCACAAAAACAATAATCTCGCGCTGCTCTTTCACGCGCACTTTTGAGCCGAAAAGCCGCGGTCCAATCCACCACCAGTCGCGAAGCCAAGGAATGCCGCTGTCTTGCTGGGTTTCAATTGTACGGGACAGACCGCCGATGACGGCGGTAGTGCCGCTTGCCATGTTAAATTCGGTAACAAGGCGCTGCACGTTCAACTGGGGATATTTGGACGACGGAAAATCGCCGTCCTTCGAAGAGCCGAATTCCGGCACCACCCAGGCGTCGAGCGAACTGATGGTCGGAACTATCTGCACATTGATAAGACCGTTTGTGCCGATGCGCGGAGTAACCTCAAGTGAAATGCCCCAGCTGAAAAAAGCCTCCTTTGCGAACATGAACTTGTCTTCGCCCGGAATGGCCGTCATCTTCATGTCCATATCCATCGACATGTTGTCGCCGTTAATCGTGCGCTTGCCCGAAATGGTCACGCTCGGATATTTTGTGGTCATGTCAACCATGGCCTTCTTGCCGGAGGAAACTATGATTTTGGGGTTGGAGAATGTTCGCGCGTCTTCGCTCGATTCGAGAGCACGCAAAATGAGCGACAGCTCCGACATGCCGATGGTGCCGTTAATGTGCGAAAGGTTGGCGGAAGAACGGCCCGGCTCTATTAAATTGCCGGATGCATCGTACTGGTTTCCGATGGTGTATGAACCGTTGGAACTGTTGTAACTCGAGACGCCCTGCATCTTGCGCTTGTTGAAGCCGGCGTCCAATTCGAGAGTCCCCTTCATGCCGTCGAGCATCTGCCAATCGATACCGAGCTTGTGCGACGCGTTGTTCGACAGTTCGATAAAGCGGGCTTCGATATAAACCTGCGGAATCTCGACATCGATTGATTTGACAATTTCGGCGCACGCGTCGAGAATCATCGTCGGTGCGGTCACAATCACGGAATTGGATTCCGGGAACGACTGAGCAATCCTCGTGACCTTCCACGAAATTCCGAAATCTCCGTTCCACATTGCATTGAAGCGCTCCGCCACCTCGTCTGCGCTTACATGCGCCAACCGGAATACGCGCGTTGTAATGCGGCGGCGAGCAAGCGACTGCTCGGCCTTCAGTTCTGCGGCAATCTTTTCTTCCTCTGCCGCCTTGAGCCGCAGCTCCTCCGCGATCTGTGCGGAAATCGCCGCCTGCGCAGCCGCCCGCGCAGCCACAATCACGGGGTTCGAAACCACCAGATCGGCAGGGAACAGCGCGGGCACTTCCACCACGGGGCTGTCGACATCGGCGGCAGGCTCGGCTTCAGCGGGCAATGACGGCGCCACGGCCACAGGGTCGTGAGAAAGCGCGTCGTCTGTGACCGCGTTTGATGTGACATTGGTGGAAGCGTATGCAGCCGCCGCAAACAGGCATACTGCACACGACATAAATTTTACAAAAGCCGCGCTTATTATTTTCATTTTTCAATTATACCAAATTTGAAGCGGTTCCGCTAAAATAAAAAGGTGCGGCACAGAATAGTGCCACACCTTTTCCGCCGCCATTACAGCGGGACTCTCTGACGAGACTTACATCTCAGAGAGCTTCTTGAGAAGCGCGTAGTTCTCCTTGAAGCCCTGTTCGGACTTCTCGAGCATCTCCATGGCCTTCTCTTCACCGACCTTCTTGATGAGCTGTTTGAAGCGGTTTTCGCCAAGTTCCTTCGAAACGGCGTTCTTTGCGAACGAAACCGTATCGGACTTGTCGGCCGAATCAAGCTTAATCTTACCGGTCGCGGGGTTGTAGGTCCAGAGCGGGAAGTGGACCGAATCAACCGCCGCCTGCTGATGGGCAGGACCCGTCTTTGTCAGGAGACCCTGCTCAATGCAGTGTGCGTATGCGATAATGAGCGCGGGACCGTCATAGTTCTCGGCCTCGTTGAACGCCTTGACCGTAGCGGCCGGATTGGCGCCCATTGAAACGTATGCGATGTAGACGTTCTTGTACTGCATCTGCATAAGACCGAGGTTCTTCTTAGCCTGCACCTTACCCGAAGCAGCAAACTTCGCGATTGCTCCGGTAGGTGTGGAC
>JAZOTG010000071.1:0-4620 GCA_045657505.1 Kiritimatiellia bacterium
GGCTGTCGTAGGTCGACTGCGATTTTATCGGATCGATCGTTTCAACATTCTGCAGCGAGCGCGTAAACATCGCAGCCAACATTACAGCCGAAACCAATGTCATTTATGTATCTCCAATACAAGATTTATGCGCTTGGGCGCACCTTGCAGTGCGGCGAGAGTGCGCTTGATCAGCGGCAGCCTGGGCCGTACCGAAAAAAGAATGGGAGCGCTTCGGACATAAAGGAATATAATGCCGTCTTCTTTACGCCCGGGAACGGCCGGAAGCGCAGGAAAGAGCTGAGCCCACTTCTCGACGACGGTGTCGAAGAATTCATCGTGCTCAACTCTGAGCTCGGCGAGCGAAGCATCTATTGCAGAGGCGAATGTCGCGTGCTTCCCCCTCATTTGCGGCTCAAGCGGCCTCCAGTTCACTCCGTTCTCGAAAGCCACTTATTTGCCGCTCGCTTTCATTTGCAGCCACGACTCGATAAACGGCTGGATGCTGCCGTCCATCACGGCGTTAACGTCGGACGTCTCGGTCTCGGTGCGCAAATCCTTCACCATCGTGTAGGGGCAGAAAACATACGAACGTATTTGGCTGCCCCAGCCGTTTTCGGACTTGGCGCCGTAGAAGCGATCCATCTCCGCCTTCTTCTGGTCCTCATAGTATTCGTAGAGCTGGGCGCGAAGCATGTTCATCGCCTTCTCTTTATTCATGTGCTGCGAGCGCTCCTTTTGGCAGGCGACAACGATGCCGGTTGGAAGGTGCGTCAGACGGACCGCGGAGTCTGTCTTGTTGACGTGCTGACCGCCGGCGCCGCCTGCACGGTAAGTGTCAATGCGCAAATCCTCGTCCTTAATCTCAACTTCAATATCGTCGTTGATTTCGGCGACCGTTTCCATGGAGGCAAAGGATGTCTGACGGCGCTTGTTGGCGTCGAACGGCGAAATTCTGACGAGACGGTGAATGCCGCGCTCCGCCTTGAGCATACCGAAGGCGTAGGAGCCTTCAACCCTGAAATACACATCCTTGTAGCCGGCTTCTTCACCGACCTGCGTGTCGTACTCCTCGACCTTCCAGCCCTGGCTTTCTGCATAGCGCTGATACATGCGATAGAGCATTGCCACCCAGTCGCACGCTTCAGTTCCACCCTGGCCGGCATGAAGTTTGACAAAGACATTGCACTGGTCGAACTTGCCGCCCAAAAGGGACTGCATGCGCAATTTGGAAAAATATCCGTCTGCTTTGGCGCACTCGGCAAGAGTGTCGGAAAGCGCGTTCTCGCGGGCGTCGCCCTCTTCCATTTCGGCAAGTTCAAACATGACCTGCGCGTCTTCGATTGTCTTCAAAAGAGCGTCATACGGTATTGTATAGGCTCTTTCCGCATTTGTCTGGGCAATGACCTCGCGAGCCTTGTTCTGGTTGTTCCAGAAATCGCCTTGAGCCTGAAGCTCCTCAAGCCTTGCCAGATTTTCGCGTCGCTCGCCAATCTTGATATAATCGGCCATTTCTTCGGATTTTGTCCGCAGATCCGTTATCCGCTGACGCACTTCCTCGGCTTCTATCAGTTTAATTTTGCTTTCTTCGGCCATAAAACTCCTTTTGAAAAACAAAGGAATCGCCCTCTTTGGAGAGCGATTCCTTTTTAACGTCCTTTACAGTCACTTGGACGCTTCGGTCTGCTCTTCCTCCTCGAAGGTCGGACGCTTGTTGCGATACCAGCAGAGCATTACGGGCGTCGCAATAAAGATTGTCGAATACGTGCCTGCGATAATACCGAAGAGCATCGTAAGCGCAAAATCGTAAATCGAACCGTCGACGAATATGAAGAGCACGGCAACAGTGAAGAACGTGGTAAGCGATGTGATGATTGTACGGCTCAGGCAGGAATTCATTGCCATGTTGCAAACTTCCTTGATGGGCGTACGGGAATCACGCTTGAGAATTTCGCGGATGCGGTCGAATACAACGACGGTGTCGTTGATTGAGTAGCCGATGATCGTCAGCAAAGCGGTAATGACGATAAGCGACACCTGACGGCCGCAGAGCGAGAACAGGCCGAACGATATGAGCGCGTCATGGGCAAGAGCCACGATGCCGCCAAGACCGAAGCCGAAGCGGAAGCGGAACGCAATGTAGACGAGAATGCCGATAAGCGAGAACGCAACCGCCTTAGACCCCGAAGAGCGTAGGTCGGCGCCGACCGTCGGACCTACAACGTCGCAGCTCTTGAGAGAAAGCTCGGCGTCCTTGAGGCTGTCGCACTTCTTGATAAGGCTTGTAATCGCCGCCTCGGCATTGCCGTCGCTGATGCCCGTTTTGACGGAAAGAATCTTGCCGCCATCGTTATCATCGCCTGTCTGGATGAGCGCGGCGTTGTCAAATGAATCAATGGCCTTGCGGACCTCGCCGATGTTGACTTCGCCCTTGACGGAGTAAACAATCGAAGTACCGCCCGTCAAATCAACGGCAAGCACGCTCGTGGGGTTGGTGCACAACCTGTATATGAACAAGCCAATCGTCACGACGATAATTGAAAGCGAGACAATTGCGGCCTTCTTGCCGCAAGCCATGAAGTCGAAGTTGGGATTCTTGAAGAACTGCAACATCTTGAGAGGCTTGTTCCTGTTGGATTTGACCGTGATGTCAAAAACAAGGCGCGTGACAACGACTGCGGTGAACATTGAAATTACGACACCGCCGGTAAGCATGATTGCAAAACCGCGAACGGGGCCTGTACCGACCGTATAAAGAATGGCGCCGGTCAGGATTGTGGTGATATTGGAGTCGACAATGGCCGAGAAAGCTCTGGCATAACCGGCGGCAATAGCCTTGCCGGCCGCTGCACCCTTCTCGAACTCTTCGCGGATGCGCTCATAAATGAGAACATTGGCGTCAACAGCCATACCGAGCGTAAGCACGAGACCGGCAATACCGGGCATGGTCAAGACGGGAAGCTGCACGGCGTTCTGGGCCATTTCCGCATTGTCGACAAAAAGGCCGAGGATATTGGCGACGAGGAAGAGCGCGGCAGGAAGAAGAATCACATCGAGGAGAAGCGCGACATTGGCGATGAAGCCGGCCTGCCAGTAATAGAAAACCATGAACAATGCAACGAGCATAAAGCCGATCACCGCAGCATAGATGCCCGAATCAATCGCATCGGCGCCCACGGTCGGAGCGACTGTCGTCTGAGCGGCAATCTTGAGTGGAGCGGGCAACGCGCCTGCGTTAAGATCGTCGGCAAGACCCTTGGCCTCGTCAAGGGTGAACTCACCGGTGATTTGGCCTTCGCCAAGTTCAATCGCCGACTCAATCACCGGAGCGGAAACGAGCTCGTCGTCAAGAATAATAGCCAGCTGGCGACCAATATTGTTGCGCGTCAAATCGGCAAATTTTGCTCCGGCGTCGTCCTTGAGCCTGAAGGAGATGTGATAACCGCCTCTCAAACCCTCGTTCGGCTCGGCGGCGGCAGACTTGACTCCGTCGCCGGTGAAGCGAACCTGGCTTTCAACAAAGCGGCCCCTGTATTTCGTGAGCTCGCGGCCTCTGTGGAGAATCTTGCCTTCGCGCTCAAGAATAAACTTAACACCGCGCTCTGTAACGCCGAAGGAAGCGACGCGCGCGAGGAAATTGCTTGAGGCCGAAACCTTCTCGTACTCTTCGCAGCGTACATAGCCACCGGCAACCGACTCGTAGCCGACAGGAGCCTTGCCTGCGGGAATGGCCGAAATAAGCGCTCTCTCGTTTTCAGGAACGAGACGGAACTCAAGGTAGGCCATGTCGCGAAGACGGGCACTGGCCTTTTCGGTTGTGCCTTGGCCGACGCCGGGCAACTCAACGATAAACTGGTTTTTGCCCTTGACCGACTGAATGCCGGGCTCATTCGTACCCATGGCATCGACGCGGCGGCGAATAATCTCAACTATGCGGTCCTCACTGCCCTCAAGCGTCGTCCTGACTTCTGTGTCAAGCCTTTCGGGGAGATTGGCAAGCTCGGGATTGCGTTCAACGAGTTTATCGCGAAGGCGATCCTGATCGACCTCAAGAGTAAACCTTGTACCGCCGGCCAAATCAAGGCCAAGACGAATCTTCTCCTTCAATGGTGTGACGAGATAAACGGATGTAGCCGTAATAAGTGCCAAAACAAGCCACTTCCAAATATTTTTCTTGGGTTCCTTTTCCATTTTTTTAACCTCTATCTATTTAAAGAATTAACTGTGATTATATCATATTTTTTAACAATTAGACAAGACAATGGGTTTTTTATTTGGGGACACTCCCTTTTTCGCGTGGGGACACTCCCCCAAAAAATGGGGAGTGTCCCCACATTATTTGCCTTCCTTTGGTATAATTGTAGTATGAAGAATATCCAAGATATTGTTGATTTGGCAAGCGCCTACTACGGAAGCTGCGTATTGTTTGCCGCAGTTGACTACGATTTGTTCTCAAAGGTTGAATCCGGCACTTTGGATTTAACGTCCCGCTCTGTGCGCCTGCTTGCCGACGCCTGCGCAGCCGAAGGCCTGCTCGAAAAAAAGAACGGCATATACATCAACACTCCAGCCGCCAAATCGGCGCTAATCCCCGGAGGTGCGGCAGACCTCACAAAAGCGATCGCCTACAATCGCGATGTT
>JAZOTG010000072.1:0-4699 GCA_045657505.1 Kiritimatiellia bacterium
ATCATATCGCCGTTAATCTCAAGCGCATAGCCGCACACAAACGCGCCGTCGGGAATCGGAAACTCGAGTTCGCCCGACATCACACGGCTATTTGGGTTTGTAAATACGAAACTTGCCTTAAGGCGTTTAAAGCAAGCATTCTCTACAACCACCGTCTCTGCCGTTTCAACCGCTATTGGCTTTTCGTCTCTGCTCATTTCAACATTAACTACGGGCATGGGCCTATGCCTGACGACATGGGGAGCGACTTTAGCATTGGATGTAAACACGCACAATACCAACAGCGAAAAAACGGATGATGTGACAATAAACCGTTCTAGACCCTTCATCTTGAACCTCACTATTTGTACAATTGTGAATTATACTGGGCGTGCCTGGGCGATACCGGGGAAAAGCCCCGTCGACTTATAACCTGTCCAAGGCCTGCCGTCAACCATAACCTGACGGGACGCCTCGTCAAATGTTGATTTTTTGCCCGTGCGGCAGGCGGCATTTGACATGACAAGCGCCACCGTATGCGCATAGCCCGCTTCCACCGGAGCATTGGGATTTTTGCGTTCGCGAACGCACTCCATCCAATTCAGCATATGCACTGATGTCAGCGGATCCATGCCGGTGTTCGCCGCTGTTTCTGCCTTGCGATAATTGGATGTAAGTTTTTCGGAAACATGCTTAACACCTTCCACACCCTCATTCGACCACTTGCCGGAACATAAATCTATCGTGCCGTTTGTGCCATGATATTTTTCCACATTGCCGCGTGCGCTGTTTGTCTGCCTTGATGAAAAAACAGCCTGAAAACCTTTATCGTTCAATGACGATGGCCCGTAATTAAGAATTGTCGTGAATGTGTCAAAACTCGTTCTTCCGTCATCCCATGAATAAATACCGCCGGCGGCAAGTGCGCTTAAGGGGTACTGCAGGCCCGTATACCAACTCACAGTGTCAATTTGATGGCACATCCACTGGCCCGGGATTCCGGACGAGAACGGCCAGAACAACCGGAATTCGAGATACTTTCTCGGATCAAACCTGTACTCTGCGGCATCTCGATCCAACAGCCACGCATTCCAATCGACATCCTCCTTCTTCAACGATGCGACGAGCGATTCATTTTTTCTCCAGCGGCGGTTCTGGTTGACATTCCAACAGAGATCAACATAAGTCAACCGGCCTATCTTGCCCGACTGCAGATATTCTTTTGCGGCATGGTACGCACGCCCCGAGCGCCGTTGCGAACCGACCTGCAGCACTGCGCCCGGAGCAAATGATTTTTTGCGCTTTGCCTCTACAGCGTCGAACAAAACATTCGCCGACATCATGTCCTCGGCAAGCGGTTTTTCGGCATATACGTCCAATCCCGCGTTAACGGCACGGCACGCGTGTTGCGCGTGCTGAAAATCTGCCGTTGAAATGATTACCGCATCTATCTCCTTCGCGCCCTTTTCATACAGTTCAACATCGCTGCGGTAGGGAGTTATTTTACGCCCGAAGAATTTCTCCATTTCAGGAACTGCTCTTTCTTTTAAGCGCTTGCTCCAAAGATCAGCGACAGCCGCCATCTCAAAATTCATTTTTTGGCTGTGTTGCGCAAAACAATGACGCAATGACCCTCTAAATCTGTCGGAGTATCCCACGCAGGCCACTCGCACCCGGCTGTTCGCTCCAAGCGCATAGAGTGAAGGGGCATAACCGCTGGCGATTATTCCGGCCAAGCCGCCTGTGGCAGATTTGACAAAATCTCTTCGTGAAAATTCCATAACACCCCTTTGCATAATTTGTATTTTCTCTTATTGTATTAAAGTGATTTAAGCGTCTTAAGCGCAATTTCATAATTTCTGCGACGATTGGCTGAAGGCCCCCACCCGCACTCGCAGCTTATTCCGCCTTGATAGCCGACTGACCGAAGAGCGTCAAAATACGGTTTGAGACGAGCTATGCCCTCCGCGTCGCTGCCAGGAAACAGCCTATTGCCGTAATTTGCGACATGACAGTGCTTAAGAAGCCGGCCTGCCTTTGTAATCGACTCGGGGCTTTCACGCCCCATCATCATATGATAAACATCAGCCAATAAATTAAGCCTCGGCGAACCTACATCATTGCATATCTGCTGCCCCTGCCATACGTAATTGACAATATTAGACTCTTTAGGGCGAAGAGGCTCGATGACAACGGAAACACTCTTCAAATCGCCAACGCGTTCGCAAAGCATTTTGCAGAATTCCGCAAATTGGGCGGTTCCCTTTTCCGTATCAGGTCTTTGCCTATGGTCGCCGGTAATATCCCCGGGCACGTTTCTTGCGCCGCCAGAGCCAAAAACAATATATTTAACGCCCGCCTCTTCTGCCCTGCGCAACGCAATTTCGGCATAATCAAGAGCCGGCGCAAAATCGGCATGCTGTCCAGTAAGCCTGAATGAGCCGGGAATAAAGCCGTTACAGGCCAAAAGCGGAACCGAAAGAGATTTAAGTTCCTTGCATCGGTTCTTCCACCAGACATTGCCCTTGCGGGGATTGAACGCCCTTTCAACTCCGATTTCACAATAATCGAACCCTGCCTCGGCAAGCATTTCCACCTCATCAGCAGAACCGCCCGACGTACAGCCGAAAATGAATTTTGACTTATTTTTATTTTGTTGTCCCTCTGCCGGCGCGGCTGTCGCCGAGAACCCCATTGCAGCGGTTAAACCGGCAATAAAATTACGTCTATCCATTCAAAAATCCTTTCTCCAAAAGTATGTCAAATAAATCGTTACATTGCAAGCGATATAAACTCAAACCGGCGGAGATGTCCGGCCTGTTTGTACCGCAATTTACGACCGGCGAGAAACGCAAATAAAAAAATACGCGAGCCGAAGGGCCCGCGTATATCATACTCTGCTTTATTGCAGATTAACCGAGAATGGCATCCTTGAGAGCCTTGCAAGCAACAAGCTTGACAACCTTCTTGGCCTTAATCTTGATCGTTTCGCCGGTCATGGGATTGCGGCCTGTACGGGCAGGGCGCTTAACGAGCTTGACCTTACCGATGGCGGGAAGCATATAGCCCTTCTCTTCCTGCTTAGCACCCTTGACTGCAAGGTCAACGAGTCTCTCATAAACGGCGAGAGCCTGCTTCTTGGTGATGCCGGCGGTCTCGGCGAGAGTAGCCATAATTCCGCTCTTGGTGGTGGGAACGATTTCTTTCTTAGCCATTTTTTTGATCCTTTTGTTTTCGCACAAGAACCACTCCTATGCGATTCTGTCCATAATATACCAGTATTTATTGGATTTTGCAAGGGGGTAAATGAAAAAACCCTTAAAAAACCGCCTTTTTTAATGCTTGACACGCGCCAATGCCCGTTTTTCAAGAGCGAAATGCCTTGCGCCGAAGATATGACAGGGCAAGCGCACGAACATCCAGGCTACATCTCGCCGGAAACATTCATGATACACGGCCCTGCGTTTTCACTCCACCTCAATAAATGCGAATGATGACGGAACCAGCGTAAGCTCAACCGCGCCGTCTGAAGTCGCCTCGAGCGGATACTCGGTATAAATGCGCCAATCATCGGTTAAGTGGCAGCGACAGCGCGCGGCCTTAGGAAGATTAAGGCGAACTAAAATATCATTGCGCACATTATCATCATTAGTGTAACGCGAAATATAAAGAGCGAGCTTACCGGTTTTTGAACGTGCGGCGACGGCAAAAAGGTCATTAAGTTTTTTACCGTTGGGCGCGAGAGTGCACTTTATCTGCTCGGGATAATCCTTAAGCATCCGTCCCCATGCGTAAAAAGGATAATACCCTCTCATAGGCTGATGAGTAATCGATTCAAAAAGCATATTCATACCGCCATAAGTGCGAACATCGTAATACATCGCCATATCGATTGGAGAATTTTGACTCTCCACCATCATTGCCGCGGCGTAGGCAGCGGCTTTTTGATTGTATACGCCGCTTTCAACCTGGCGCGAATAACGCCAATTACCGCCTCTCCAGCCGTACACATAATTCCATTCGTTATAAATCGACTCTGTCTTTTCGTAGCCGTGCTTATCGAGCCAGGCGCGCACTTCTTTGGCCCAACGCGACGCTTCGCGCGCATCGGAGCAATAGCGATGCCAAGAATAAAAATCCAACGGAACTTTTTCTTTAGCACAAGCCGGGATAAAAAACTCCTTCCACCCTAAAGGCTTAGCCATAGCGGGACCGCCTATCTTAAGGTTAGGGAAACGCGCTTTCAAATGAGTAACCGCCACTTTAAAGAACTCAAAAAACTCCTCTTTAGTTCCAGTCCATGTCTTTTTATCTAAATCAGGCTCGTTCCATATTTCCCAATACTCAATGTCCCACTTCATGCCATTCGCCCAACCCTCGGTATAATGCGCTATAATTCTCTCGCATATCCGCGCCCACTTCGCATAATCCTTAGGCGGATTTACATGATATGTCTTACCCCACGGCTCAATAGATTGGCCAAGCCTGAAAAACGGCTTAGTGCCGGCCTTAAACATCCACTCCAGCGCCTTATCGGTAAGCGTAAAATCATAATTCTCGCTCTTAGTCTCATCCGCGTCAAAATTAGGGAAGATCGCCGAAATATCTAAAACATACGGTCCGCCGTATGTCCAGCTGTGATTCATATCGTGAGTACGCGCGTATGGTATGTTAGCCGCCTTAAAAGCCTTACCTTGAGCACTAGTCGGGCTACAGGGCC
>JAZOTG010000073.1:0-1975 GCA_045657505.1 Kiritimatiellia bacterium
GGAGGCCTTATCGCCGTTTCTGAACTGACGGGGTGCGCCACCAGTGGCGATGTCTTCGCGCAGCGTGGCAAGTGGGAGCGGCTTGTTCTTGCGTACAATCATATCGATGCTGGCGCGACGAAACCGTTTTCCATCCTTCACATATCAGACACTCATTTTACCGAAGCGTATCCTCACGAGGATCCGAGAAGTCTGGAGCTGAAGGAAATTCGTACCAAAACTTTCGGCGGGCGTCAGGAAGAGGCGTTGCGCGATTCTATCGCTTGGGCCAAGGAGAATGTAGATTTTCTTCTTCATACGGGCGACTTGATCGATTGGCAGACTGAGGCCAACTTCGATCTTGTGAAAAAATATTTCGGAACCGAGCTTTTCGGTGCTATCGGAAATCATGAGTTTTCGCGCTTTATGTGGCTTGAAAGAAAAGTTAGTTATAACGAGGCATACAAGGACGGTACGCGTGATAAGGTAGCCGCGGCTTATCCTTTTGACATATCGCTCGCTTCAAAAGTCGTAAACGGCGTTAATTTTGTAACGATGGATGATGTTTACGGATATGTGACAGAAAATCAGGTGGAGCGCTTCCGTGCCGAGGTTAAAAAGGGCCTTCCGATCGTTCTTTGTATGCATGTTCCCTTTTATACGCCTAAAATTTGGCGCGCGAACTGCAAATTCTGGAACGGCGTTGGCAAGAAATATTCCTCGTTTGAGTTTAAAACATGGGAAAGCACCCCTCACTTACAGCAGAAAGACCCCGTTACAAAGAATTTCATCGCCTATTTGAGGAGCGAAAAACTTCTTAAGGGCATATTGGCGGGCCATACCCACATCACGGTTCAGGACCGTTTCTCGCCGACTGCTATGGAATATGTCGTCGGTGGCAATTTCATGTTCCATGGCCAGGAGATAACCTTTTCGTAATATATTCTTAAGACGAGGTAAAAATGATTATTACTGGAAAATTCGTAGAGCGGATGCTGTTCCGTTCTTTTATGCGTATGCGAAAATTACTGATCTTATTCTTTGTCGCTTTGGTATTCAATAATCCTCTTTTTGCGGAGACGGCGTTTGAAGCGGTTATTAAAGGCTTGGGCGAATTTACCGTTTCGCGCGCTGACGCGGAGGATGCCACTTATAAGATCCGTTATCCTAATGCCGGTCCTCATAAGGGCGGCGTTCAGGTGTATGAAGATAGGTACATATCGTATTCGGCGCGAATGAATTTAGTTAGGCGCGGCTTAACGGATAAACTCCCTAAACGGACTTTATATAAGGATTGTTTTGTTTGGATAACGGGTGATGGTATTGAGAAGAATGTTGAATATTCGCATCTTCCTTACTTTCATTCAGGTTACGGCCTTTATCCGTCTGATGACGTTCCTAAATTTATGAGCGAATGGCGCAAGATGTATGCTACTGGTAAAGATCGCGCTTATACATTCCGTTTTCTTCCCGACCATGACGATAACCGCACTCTTGTTTTTATCGACGGATCTTTAGTCGGGAGTCTCCCCGGGGTCAACCCCGTTACGGATGTGCGCAGTACGAATATGACGATCGTAAAGAAGGGTACTGTTGAGGTTCTCTCTGAGATAGGCATGTATTCTCTTCCCGTTCTCGATCCGGCGCGCCCTCATCCGCTTCTCGCGAAAGGCGCTAAATTGTCGATAGGTTCGGGCGTTAAGAAGTTCGACAATATTTTAATCGACGTGTGGAAGCCTGAGAATTCTGTAGACCAGTCGAAGATTCGCCAGACGACTCCTCACCGTGATCTTGTGTGGGATCCGATCTTTGCGCGCACGCGCTATCAGACGGGCCCGGAATATATGCATTGGGTAGTTCCGTGCAAGAGCTGGCTTTATGCGTGGGTCGTCTGCGCCGATATTCCGATGGATGGCCGCGAACCTATTTTCGGCGTTCAGCTCGCTAAGCTTGGTAGAGGATGCAGCCAAGGTAACATCAACGTTTCGAAAGATAG
>JAZOTG010000074.1:0-5245 GCA_045657505.1 Kiritimatiellia bacterium
GATCCTGTTGCGAAGCTTTCTTCTGTTCTTGACGAAATTGGACGCGACAAGAACGCGGATGTTGACGCGCTTTTATGGCGCAACGCAAATTGATTAGTCGGATGGGCGGCGGTAGCCCGCACATTCGACTAACCGATTGCATTATCTCCCCTATAAAATTGTGGGGACACTCCCTATTCATAATATAACTATCAAACTCGTAAACTTCCCTACTGTAACACTTGACCACTATATTTCAATTCATCAGTTAGAAAATTGGACAGTATTTCAAGTTTAACAGTTTTTCTTTTGGGTGGAAATTGTACAATTAAATGAGTCAAATCGGAAAGGCATGTTGCCGATGTAGCGAAAGGATGCTCAGAAGAAAAGAGACAAGGAACGAAAGAAGAAGGAAAAACGCATGAAGGAACGCCCCTATGGGGCGTCGCGCAAAAAAATAGCAATGGCGCCGCAATTTGCAGATTGACTCACTTGACTTGCAATTTGCCTTATTGTTCTTGTGAAGCCCAGCAAAAATTAATATCTCTTATGCGCGATGAAGGGGTAACGAGAAGATCCTTCAGCACACCGTCCACTACGCGCCCTTCTATTACCGTATTGCCTGGCGCATTAAGTTTAAAGCTACAATTCCATGCCCTTGGCCACGCTGGCAGAAGATATATTTTATCACCATCGTACTGCATCAACATTGATTGAATCGTATCCTGAAACACACCTCCCTCCGTTTGATCTGGCAACCAGTCAAAATTTGGCCCCCAATATGCAGGCCAGCGATATTTAGACAATGAATATGGGCACTCAACTATATTTTTACCGTTGTTGCAATGCTGCCAAGCAACCTCTGGCGCACTCTTAAACACGCGGGCAACGATATGCTTGCGAGCTTCCTCCGTTAGTCCGAGATATGCCGCATTTAACTCGCTCTGCGCCCAACCATTATACAGCCGGTGAAAACGCCCCTTATTGTAGGTACGCCTACCAAGTTCGGCATTCGTTTTTTCAAAAGATGAAAGTCGGAACGGGAACACTGCGTACATTTCGGGCGATTCCACATTGGTATGATTTTTAAAATTATGCGCCGGCGCAAACACTTCATCTCCGTCATCAAGTTTTCTTGTGGGCAAAACGGGCACACGAGAGCGAACAGACTCAAAGAAAGCCCTGTCTTGCCCCGAAACGATGCTTTCTGGCATTGCGAGCATAAGGTCTGAAACACGAGTAAGCCCCGCCACATCTGGCATGGAATTCACGCAATCGCTCCATGTCTCAAGCGCCTGCGAAGGATGCATAACGTATTTGCCAGAGGAGTCAATCTTATAATGCTCGTCATAAAAGCGGACAAATTCACGAATTGGCTCAAGAGCATTATCCTTAAACCATGCATCGTCGCGCGTATGCTGCCAGCGCATAATTGCCATAAGGGAAAGTTCAAGCTGGCCAACCCAGAGATACTTGTGATAAAAAAGGAATTGATGCGCATCCTTACGGCATCTCCATTCGCACTCCGCACCATACGAGCCCATAAAATGATCGCCCCACGGCTGCATACATTCCGGGAAAAACGCGCCTCCATGACCAAAATACTTTTTTGTACGCTTCTTAAAAAATTCAAAATTACCCAAATACATATTGAATAACGGCTCGGTAAATTCAACATCTCCCGCGGCAAACATTGGATAATACGGCAAGCGGGTATTTTGCCACCAATACCCGTGCCCCCAACGACGATAATCAGGATCTCCATTATAACTGACAGTAAAAAGCGACCCGTTAAATCTAATGGGAAAACGCCCCTTGCCGGCCGCGGCGGTCAAATAACGTTGAGCAGCGTAGCATAACGTGACGGCATAACACTCGTCCTTAACGGGAACAATCGGCGACATTAAATTTTTCTTCTCAATGCTTCCATTGACACTCATTTCAAGCATGCCCCTATCAGAGACGGACACTTTAAGTTCAATCTCCTTTCTTGCCATAATTTTTTGAGAGTGACTGAATATTACATCTTTAAATATTCCGCGAATGCGACCATCATGTATATCGATAGAAAATCCATCGCAACCGCCAGGCGTAATATTATCCAACAAGCGTTGAGTCACATCCAAACGATCTGCCTGAAATTTACACATAAAGCAAAACGCACCATCTCCTTTAGTGTCTATGGCTTTCATTTGTATAATATCTTTTGCCATCGGCTCTCCAGAATAAAGCGTTTTACCGCCAAACTTCACTTCGGCGAAGGAAATTTTCCCATGAAACTTATTATCGCCTTTTGAATCAATGCCTATGCTCAATGGCAGTTTGCCATTTATCGGAAAATCGTATGAAGCGAATTTTTCATTCTTAAGCCCAGCTGTCGACGGCGAAAGTTCTATATGACTACGATTCCAAAATGATTTCCACCAGGCGATATGTGTCAATCTACGCTTGTCTTCCTCGTCAACGGACCACCCGTTACGGCCGAACTCCTCATTCGTGCGGCCAAGCCATTGACCCTCATCTCTGCATGGATGGTAGCATGTAACAGCTGAAAGGAAAAGAACTCTCGGCACACCTCCTTTTGTGTTTGAAAATTTTCTCGTAACACCGCCAAAAACCCTGTCCGAAAGATAATCAGGCTTACCAAGATTGCCCGTACCTTGATAAAAATCGTAATCTTTCATCATTTGAGCAACTGTCTCGTTGCGATTAACATGGCACCATCCGCCAGGAACAAGACGATCGGCGCTAATTAAGAATTTTCTATCCTTTAAGGCCATCCCAATGCCAAAAGCTTCCGCAAATCTATTATCAAGGCCTGACGAGCCGACGCCAAACTCTTTTACACCTCCTGGATAAAGACGCCAATTAACAACCTTCGCCTCTACATGCAACGCCCCCTTTACATCGCAAACGGCAATTGAATCCGTGCCTTGCTGAATACGATATCTCAATGATATATCACGCCCGGCACTCTTCCACGATGCCTCAAATTCACCATTTGCCATTGAAAGTTCCTGTCGGAACGTCCCCGCATCAACAGGCGACTTTGTATCATAGTCTATCGCTCCTGTCTTGACATGTCTGCCGCCTTCATTCCAACTGTCAGAATGTTGCAGCACCGTATGCAACACGCCTTCTTCATCAACCCATGCCGTTGCGCCCACCACGCCATTACCCAACAACATAGCCCCCGACTCGTCCTTGGCCGGAGCATTAAACACCACCGATGGCGGCACGTACGCAAAAATAGTCAAACCCAATGATACAAGCGCTGCAAAAACAAACAATTTAATATTCATGGCCGAAACAACTATATAAATAGGCCAAACATTTTCCGTTTAAAAAAATGCCCGGCCTTTTATCTATTTACAAAAACATATTTATTGAATTAATACATGCAATTACATTCGCAATCAACATACACTAACCTTCCACCCGTTACAATCGCCAATACGATCGAGGCTGATACCACAGCCCGTTCCGTTGGCAAAGTCCATCTTTACAGGATCCCAATCAAAGCCAACATCGTACTTGTAGCTGAGATTGAGAAGCTGGCAAAGAACGCTTGCGCGACCGCCGACACCTGCATGAGTAATAGGCAACCGGCGCGATTCAACGCACTCGCAGAAATCCTTTACATGATTGCTGCTGAATCTGATACCCGCCTTCTTGATAACATCGGCATACGTTTGCTCGATTTTATCAAGAACTTCAGAAAGCCTTGGCGCCCCCTTAATGTGTGATGAAGCGACAATCTTCTCGGGCATAAACTCACACTTTTCAAGTTTTGCGCGAATTTCATCGTTGGGTTTGACAACGTCCGTATCAAGCCATACGGAAATTCCTCCGCGCCTGACAGCGACAATACCCTTTGTGCCGTAATAAACCGAACCCCAGCCGTGAACCGAATCATAAAACACGGGGATGGATTTATTCTGGGCCTTTTCAGGCAGGTACGAGAACGGCCCATGGTAGAGCTCGACGCGGCCGCTCGGTGTTTCGAAATGCATCTTCGCACCCCACTGGCGACGGCCACCATGATAAAGATTGGTGGAATATGGCTGGCTCGAAGCTACAACCTTGCTGGGGCCGCTGTTGTCAAGATTGAGCGCCCACTGGACAATATCAAGATGATGAGCACCCCAGTCGCCAATCATACCGGAAGCAAGGTCGTCATCACAACGCCAAAACATCGGAGTGCCCGGCCTGTCACGATTGGCCAATTCGGACGAATACGGACGATATTGCGCCGGGCCAAGCCACATTTTCCAATCTATTTCAGAATTAGGCTTGGACTCGGCATCTGCATTGGCGGGATCGTGCCAGAAACGCATCGGATGAGACGGCCCGCCGTATTTGCCGTCGGCGCCAAAGTTTGCGTCCACATACTTAACATCACCTATGAGGCCGCCCCTAATCAATGATACTGCATCCCTAAACTCTCTGGCCGAACGCTGCCACGAACCTGTCTGCAACACTCTGCCGTACATCTCTTGAGCCTTGATAACCTTTGCCGCCTCCTTGACGGTATATGTCAAAGGTTTTTCGCAGTAAACATCCTTGCCGTGCTTCATAGCCTCCACGCTAATATAAGCATGCCAATGATCTGGCGTTGCAATGCACACAATGTCAATAGCGGGGTCTGCAACTATCTCGCGGAAGTCATAAGAAATGCGGCAGCCACCTTTCTCACCATACGACCTGTCCACCCTATCGGCCATTATTTTGGCGAACTTCCTGTTGCAGTCACAGGCGGCAACGATTTTCACATTTGGAGCAAGGTTTTTATTGAGGAACTGGCTGACAAGCGCATGGCTCATTCCTCCGCAACCAATTACCGCAAGAGTGCGCTTCTCACCAGGATTTAATTTCCTAAGCCCAACCTTTTTTGTTGCGCATCCAGACAACGCAGCCACGGCTGCAGAACCGAACAAGAATCCGCGACGATTAATCATGCTCATTACATTCCTTTTTGACTTTGATTTTATAAGTTCCGTAAATCAGTGCGAAATTCAACACTCGTTGCAAAACGCGTTAAAGATGCGCACTTGCACTTGCACTTGCACTCGCACTTGACTTGCACTGTGATGCCTATAATTATAACAAATACAAATTTAACTAGTAAAGCAATTTCGCGTGGAAATTGGCAATCGGTTAGTCGAATGTGCGGGCTACCGCCGCCCATCCGACTAATCAATTTGCGTTGCGCCATAAAAGCGCGTCAACATCCGCGTTCTTGTCGCGTCCAATTTCGTCAAGAACA
>JAZOTG010000075.1:0-5993 GCA_045657505.1 Kiritimatiellia bacterium
TGTTCCTGAGTATTGTCTTCCTAAGCCCGCTTGGCCTCCGACTTAGCAAAGAGTTCACAGGTTGATTCGTCGTTACCAACAAGGCCGCCTGTTCTTTGCGCAGGCTGCGGTCATCGCGGTGTTTTTTATGTGCTTAACAAACTTAAAGCTACAGTGACTGGCGATATCGGGTGTTACACATTGGGCGCCTTTCCTCCGCTTAGCGCTATGGATACGACGATTTGTATGGGCGCTTCGGTCGGTAATGCTGCTGGCATGAAGAAAGCTGGCTTTAAAGGACGTGTAGCGGCAGTTCTTGGCGATTCTACATTTTTCCATTCAGGCATGACGGGTATTCTTTCTGCTTTGTACAATAAAACACCTGTCACTACAATCGTGCTTGATAACCGTATTACAGGCATGACTGGCCATCAGGAAAATCCTGGTAGCGGTAAAACATTGACAGGCGAGGAGGCTCCTGTTTCGGAGATTGCTCTTATAGCCAAGGCTATGGGCTATAAGAATGTTCTCACTGTTTCTGCCGACGATCTTGCAACGCTTGAGAAGGTTCTTTCTGAATCAATGGATGGTGACCAGCCTTCTCTTATTATTGCTTATGCTCCGTGCCGTATTGCGGCAAAACTTACTAAGGAGGGGCTTGTTGAAGTCGATCCTACTAAGTGCAAGGCTTGCGGTGCATGTTTTAAAATGGGTTGCCCTGCAATGGTTCGTGGTGAGCAGATTCGCCCAGGTGCGTATCAAATGGTTGTTGACGCCAACCAGTGTGCTGGATGCACACAGTGCTCACAGGTTTGTAAATTCGATGCAATTAAGCGTGTTCGATAAGGTTCACTAATGGCAAAGGTTGTGTTGAGACGCGGCAGGGAACGCTCTCTCGAGCGGAGGCATCCGTGGGTTTTCTCCGGCGCGCTTGAAAATGTCGATGAAGCGATAGAGGCTGGTCAAATCGTCGAGGTGAAGTCTGCGGGTGGAGTGCTGCTTGGTTATGGCGCGTATTCTCCTACGTCGCAGATACGTGTAAGAATGCTTACCTTCGGCTCGGCGGCCGCGCCTACCGATTCAGATATTCGCGACCGTGTTTTTGCGGCAGTTGCTCGCAGGGCAGATTTTTTTGTTTCGGGCTATACTAATGCAGTGCGCTTAGTAAATGCCGAGTCTGATGCCTTGCCTGGAGTTGTAGCCGATTATTACGCTGGTTGGGTAGTTTGTCAGTTTACATCAGCGTTCGCTGAGCGGTATAAGTCGGTAATTTCACAGGCTCTTATGCTTTCAGCGCCTGGGTGCATGGGGGTGAGTGAGAGACTTGATGTCGATGTTCGCAGGAAAGAGGGCTTGCTCGTAGGTGATTTTAATGTTTTGTGCGGCCCGCAGCCGCCTGAACTGATTGAGATTGCTGAAGGTCCTTGCAAATTTCTTGTTGATGTGCGTAAAGGGCATAAGACCGGCTTTTATCTTGACCAAAGGGAAGCAAGGGCTGCTGTTGGCTCGCTTGCGAACAATTGCGAGGTATTGAACTGCTTTTCTTATACTGGTGGTTTTGGCCTGTTTGCGCGCGCCAATGGAGCAGAAAAGGTGACGCAGGTTGATATATCATCCGATGCGCTTGCACTTGCCGAAAAGAACGCCGCCTTGCTTGGTTTGTGCCATACCAATACGGAGTTTGTCCAAGCGGATGTTTTCAAGTATCTGCGCACTTGCCGTGACGCGGGCAGAACGTTCGATTTGATAGTTCTTGACCCGCCCAAATTCGCTGAATCAAAATCAAATGTTTTAAAGGCGGCTCGCGGCTATAAGGACATTAACCTGTTGGCCATGAAACTTCTCCGTCCAGGTGGGGTGATTGCAACGTTTTCATGCTCCGGCGCCATGACGGGCGATTTGTTCGACAAAGTGCTTATGGAGGCGGCAGAAGATGCAAGAAGGGATTTTCAGGTTGTATGCCGTACGCGACAGGCTGCTGATCATCCTGTGCTTGTTTCGTTTCCCGAGGGATTGTATCTAAAAGGCGTTGTTTTGCGCTCAATATAATCGACTGTTTCGCAGTGTTATAATTCAGGACAAAATGAAAATAGCTTTTTTAAGTGACATTCACGGCATCCCATCAAAGCTTGAGGCCGCACTTGCTGTTGCCGATTCGCTCGGCCACGACAGGCTTGTGCTTCTCGGGGATTTGCTTTATCACGGGCCCAGAAATGGCGTACCAGATTTTTACGACCCGGCAAAAGTCGCCGCAATTTTGAACGGACGCAAAGAAAAGATTGTCGCTGTACGCGGAAATTGTGATGCAGAAGTTGATCAGATGATGCTTGAATTTCCAATTATGTCCGATTATGCCATACTTGATGCAGGAGGTGAAACATTCTTTTTGACGCATGGGCATATGTGGAACGAATTTCGACTTCCTCCGCTCGGCATGGGAACTGTTCTTGCCCACGGTCATACGCATATCGCAGAATGCAAGGAACTTGAGTGCGGAATTAAAATTTTTAACCCAGGCTCTGTATCGCTTCCCAAAGGCGGCACTTCATGTTCCATCGGTTACTTTGACGGAAACAAACTTCAACATTACACCATATAGTGCGTGCTTTTTGTTTTATGTCATGTATAATATAAGCAAGTGAAATACGAATATTTTTATCAGACAAGTACGAATGAGAATAAAAGCGGTTTTGTAAAAGCAAAAAACCGCGCTCATGCATATGCTTTGCTGCGCAAACAGGGCATTCGGCCGTATCGCCTCAAAGGTGACGATCCTGCCAACTGGCAGCCGTGGGCTATAGGCGGGGGATTTGTTTTGACGATTATGTTCTTTTTGGCTTTTGCTTATTTTCTAAATGGTGCCGACACAACATCCTATTCGCCGATTCGCCGTCAGCAGCTTACTGGTGAAAGTTCTGTTATTGCGCACGGGCTTGAGACTGGGTGGGAGGGAGTGCTGCCCACCAATCTTGATCGTTATCTTGCAGCTTATGCCCAGCCTGGCTGGATAGCTCTTCCGCCTGATTTTTCAGAATCTCAAGTCATGGCGTTCAAGGACGAGCTTGCTGTGCCCCTTAGAGTGACTTCTGCTGATTCCGAGGCGGTAGTTGTATTAAAGAGAATACTCTCATTTATGCGCGAAGAATTTAAGATGTATCTTTCTAACGGCGGAACCACTGCCGACTATTTGAAATTTCTCGAGGAGCGCCAGGATGCCGAATGGGAGATGCGTAAAAACGCAATGAATTCTGTTCTTTCATCTCCTTCGGCCATGCGTGAGCGCGTTATTATGAACTGCAATGTCCGTCTTCGTGAAATGGGTATGGCTGAACTTGCACTTTAGTGCTGATGGGCTCCGGCATGAATGACGCGCTTGAAATGTTTTCACGGAGTTTCTCGCCTCCATGCGGCACATTAAACGGAGAAATTTCAATTCCATCGCTTACCGGCGGCGCTGACGCCTTTTTGGCGCTTTCACTTGCAACAAACGAAAATCCGCGAATTGTAATCGCCGTCACTGACGGACTGCCGAATTCCGATAGATTGTACGATGACGTAAATCATCTTGCTTCATTGCGCGATATTATGCCCTCGGCCTATAAAACGAGAGTCATGGAGTTTCCTCCTCTTCTCGGCGGCGACAAGTCGGCACTCGGCACGAGGCTGAAAACAATTACGGCAATAAAAGCATGGTCTATAAATCCTTATCCGCTTGTTGTTGTCGCTCCTTATCTTTCTTTGGCGGCGTCTTTTTCGTCGTCGGTCGGCGCTTCACTTGTTTTGGCTCCAGGCAAAATTTCTTTCAGCGATATGCTTGACGCGGTTTCCAAATATGGTTACGAGCGCATCGGCATGGTTGAAAAGGAGGGCGACTGGTCTGTTAGAGGCGGTATTGTTGACGTCTGGAGCCCCGGCGAAGAATTTCCGGTGCGGGCCGAATTTTTTGGTGACGATCTTGAAAGCCTGAGAATATTTGAACCGTCCACGCAATGCTCAATACGTAAAATCGCCACAGCTGAAATACTGCCCGTAAACCTTAATGACGAAGATGTTCAAAACAGTCAGTCGCACTTCACCGATTTGCTTCCAGCGGGCTATTCGGCGCTTTTAATCGATCATAACTCGTACGATGCAGCTAAATTTGTCGCTAAGGCGTCATTTAAAGTTTTCACCGGCGATCCAGCTCCGCCTTTCGTGCCTGTGTATGATTTTCAAACAGTGCCCCTGCCTGGCTTTTCCGGTCTTGACGCAGCGCAGGCGCACAATCCCGAGCTAATCGATTCGGCCAAATCAAGGATTGAGCGTCATTTGAGAGCTGCTCAAGAGCGTGGCAGCGCAATATATTCCATTGATGGGCTTTCAGGAGGTTTTGAGTTGCCGCTGTCAAACGGCGGGTCGCTGATTGCAGTTTCAAAATCCGACAAGGTTTTTGTAAAACGCAAAACGCGCAGACGCGCGCCCGTTTCGCGTACTGACAGGCTTAATACGTTTGATGAGCTTGAACCCGGCGAATATGTAGTCCATGTCGAATACGGCGTAGGGCGTTTCATAGGTTCGTCGGAGATCAAAGTCGACGGCAAGCGCACAGAAGTTTTCACTGTTGAATACGATGAGGGTGCCAAACTTCATGTCAATGCGTCTCAAGCGCATCTTCTTTCGCGCTATGTAGGTGTAAAAGGGCAGGAAGTACGGCTCCACAGGCTCGATGGCAGACGATGGAACAGGGATTGTTCCGACGCTCAGCGTTCGGTTGCCGATCTTGCGGCAGCGCTCCTGAAAACTCAGGCCGAACGCGAGGCTGTGTCAGGTGTTGCATACGAGATTGACTGTGACGGTCGCGATGCGTTTGAGGCTGCGTTCCCATACGAGGAAACCTCCGACCAGATTGCGGCGATCCGCGCCATAGAAAACGACCTTTCATCGGTAAAGCCGATGGATCGCCTTATCTGCGGCGATGCCGGGTACGGCAAAACAGAAGTTGCAATGCGTGCGGCATTCATAGCTGCAATGAACGGACAGCAGACGGCCGTACTGGCGCCTACGACCGTTCTTGCCGAACAGCATTTCGAAACGTTTTCGTCGCGGTTCTACGGCACGCCTATAAGAATAGAATCTGTGTCGAGGTTTCAAAGCGCTCAAACGCATAAAGGAACTTTTGCTCGCATTGAAAACGGGGTTTGCGACATTGTCATAGGTACACATGCGATTTTATCGCCTAAAATTCGCTTCAAAAACCTGGGGCTTATTATTATTGACGAGGAACAGCGCTTTGGGGTGAGGCACAAGGAGTTTCTCAAAACATTAAGGTCGACGGCAAATGTATTGACGCTTTCAGCTACACCTATACCGCGTACATTGTATATGTCGATGGCCGGTGTCCGCGATTTGTCATTGCTTAGCACGCCTCCACGAGAGCGTGTTGCAGTCGAGACGACGGTTACAAGGGATTCCGACATTATAATCAAGAGCGCCGTCGAATCTGAGCTTATGCGGGGCGGACAGGTGTTTTTCCTCCATAACAGGGTTGCAACGTTGCCGCGTGTCGAGCGTCGGCTTAAAGAGCTCTGTCCAGAATCTCGCATAGTTGTGGCGCATGGCAGAATGGACGCTAAAATGCTTGCGCGAAAAATGCACGCATTTGAAAGCGGCGAGTATGACATTCTTCTTTCAACTACAATTGTCGAATCCGGGATTGACATACCGCGTGCCAACACTATCTTAATTTCCGATGCGCACATGTTCGGGCTGGCGGATTTATACCAGTTGAGGGGGCGCGTCGGCCGCTCTTCCACGCAGGGGCGGGCGATATTTCTTCTGCCCGCAACAGGTGTCATAGACTCAGAAGCGAGGGAGCGTATGGACGCTTTGAAGCGTCACGGAGGACTCGGCGGCGGCTTTTCACTCGCAGTCAGAGACCTTGAGCTGCGCGGAGCCGGCAATTTGCTTGGCTCGCAGCAGTCAGGCCATATTGCAGCAATCGGTTTTACGCTCTACTGTCAGCTTCTTAACAGGAC
>JAZOTG010000076.1:0-1650 GCA_045657505.1 Kiritimatiellia bacterium
TGCCTTTGTGCCTCTGTGTTAAAAACAAAACGAATCTTTGACGGCGACAAGGTGGTCGAAGCGGAGAATATCAATCCGTATTTGATGGATGCTCCGAATGTAATTATTGGAAGCAGGGCGAAGCCTCTTTGTGATGTTCCGCCTATGATTTACGGGAATAAGCCTACGGACGGCGGCAATCTGATATTTGACGCTGAAGAATGTGAAAAGTTCTTGAGTGAAGAACCTCAAGCAAAACCATTTATTCGTCCGCTTCTCGGAGCTGAAGAATTTCTGCACGGAAAGAAGCGTTATTGTCTTTGGCTCGTAAATGCAGATGTGACACTTTTGAGGCAATGTCCCAAAGTCTTGGAACGCATTGAAGCTGTGAGACAAATGCGACTTGCAAGTAAAGCGGAGGCGACGCGTAAATATGCGCCTATGGGGGGATTGTTTAGGCAGATCACTCAGCCGGAGGGCAAGGATTATATTGCAATTCCTCGTGTCTCATCGGAACGACGCGATTACATTCCCATCGGATTTCTGACCGCCGAAACAAAAGTTACAGATCTATTGCAAATCATTCCTGATGCGACGCTTTATCATTTCGGTGTTTTGACATCTCGTATGCACAATGCGTGGATGCGCGCGGTGGCAGGACGGTTGAAAAGCGACTATCGCTATTCCAAGGATATCGTCTACAATAATTTCATTTGGCCGGAGGTAAAAAACAATTCCGTGGTTAAAAATATCACTCAAGCCGCGCAGGCGGTCCTAGATGCTCGTGCGGCGCATTCTGGCGCAACGCTCGCCGATCTCTACGATCCGCGCATGATGCCCCCGGACCTCGTAAAAGCCCATGCCGCGCTTGATGCGTTTGTCGATAAGGCATACGGCTTGAAACCCACCTGTACGGACGCTGAGCGTGTTGCGCATCTCTTTAGGCTTTATTCCGACAAGGTGGATGAGTGAAGTCGGCAAAGGAAAGTATAGTGAATCGCGGTTTTTTAATTCCAGCCGACGGATGTGTTTTTCCCAATGCGGAAGTCGGGCAGCTTACATTTTCCGGGGGAGCGTGGAAGATACAGGAACTTACAAAAGGAACGACCGTTTGACATGAAATTTTCTATTTTTCAATTCTCTCTCCATTCTCCATTCTCCGACTAGTCCGGCGATCCCAGACCGCAAAGCCGCGGCCATTTTTGGTATAATGTGGACTATGAATCGACTTGTTGCAGTTATAACCGTTTTTATTCTTGCGTTTCAGGTTCAGGCGGCGTGGTATTGGCCGTTCGGGGCCGAGGAGAAAAGCAGGAAGCCTCCGCGCATATCCGAATTGATGGAACCCGCTTCCGTGCTTATCGACGAGGCGTCCGATCTTGCCGCAGACGGCAAAACCAATGAATCGGTCGCGAAATACCGTGAAGCGCTGGCGGAGCTCGACCGCATTGAACTTGAAAATCCCGATCGCGCCGACAAGCCCGAGTTCGCCACCTTGCGCAACAAGCGCGCCTATGTCAATGCCGCTATCGATTCGATGCTCATGAGCCAGGTGAAGGAAAACGCAAAAGCGGTGGCGGTCAGCGATACGTCGGAGCTCGAGAAAAAGCTTGCCGAAGAGCGCGCCGCGAAGAGCAAGGCGAAGAAAAGCGAGATGAAAGAGAAGAAAAA
>JAZOTG010000077.1:0-6510 GCA_045657505.1 Kiritimatiellia bacterium
CAAGCTTGATGTCGGTGCCGCGGCCAGCCATATTGGTTGCAATCGTCACAGCGCCCTTCATGCCTGCAAGCGAGACAATCTCAGCTTCGCGCGCATGATTCTTGGCGTTCAGCACCTCGTGCGGAATATGCGCCATCTTGAGCATGCGGGAGAGAATCTCGGATGTATCGACTGTCACAGTACCAAGAAGTACGGGCTGTCCCTTCTCATGCCTTGAAGCGATATCGGATATGATGGCCTTGAATTTTTCGCGCTGGGTACGGTATATCTGATCGTTGCCATCGACACGATTGACAGGCTTGTTTGTGGGAATTGAAACGACATCAAGCTTGTAGATGTCTTTGAATTCGCGGGCCTCCGTTTCGGCCGTTCCCGTCATGCCCGAGAGCTTCTTGTAAAGCCTGAAATAATTCTGAATCGTGATGGTGGCGAGCGTCTGCGACTCCTTTTCGATTTCAACACACTCCTTGGCCTCTACAGCCTGATGCAAACCGTCAGACCAGCGGCGGCCGGGAAGCACACGGCCGGTAAACTCATCGACAATGTAGACGTGATTGTCTTGAACGACGTAATCAACATCCTTCTCGTAGAGGCAGTATGCGCGCAAAAGCTGATTGACAACATGAACACGGTCGCTGCGCTCCATAAACGCCGACTGCGTTGCGCGGCGGCGGTCGATGCGCTCAATGTCGCTCAATGTCGCATCGCCGTCGATAGCGCTCATCTCGGCGGCCAGATCGGGAAGAACAAAAAGTTTAGGATCTTGCGGGCATATCTTTTCGCAGCCGCGGTCGGTAAGAGAAACTTCGCGCGTGCGCTCGTTGATTGTGAAGTGGAGCTCGTCCTTAAGTTTGTGGGCACGCTCCTTGTACATCTCGGAAAGCATCTGAAGCTCCACATCCTCGTGCAGCTTGCGAATCTCGGGATTTTCAAGAAGATGCATAAGCTGCTTGTGCTTAGGCATCGAATGATAAACCTGGTAGAGACGGTCTTTCACCGTTTCGCTCTCTCCGGACTCAAACGCCTTTCTGGCATCGGAAATCAAATCGTTGCACTGCGAAGTCTGAACACGAACAATTGCATCAACAAGCGGACGGATTTCCTTATAGATGTGGCTCGTAGAAATGGTGGCCGGGCCGGAAATAATGAGAGGAGTCCTGGCTTCGTCAATAAGAATCGAGTCGACTTCGTCAACAATTGCAAAATTATGACCGTTTTGAACAATCTGCTCAGGACGCTGAGCCATGCCGTTGTCGCGCAAATAGTCAAAGCCGAATTCGGAATTTGTACCGTAGGTAATGTCGCAAGCGTACTGGGCGCGACGCTCCTCGGAATCCATTGAATTCTGAATGCAGCCGACCGTAAGGCCGAGATATTTATACAAATGGCCCATCCATGTGGCATCGCGGCGGGCAAGATAGTCGTTTACAGTTACAAGCTGGACATTCTTGCCTGCGAGCGCATTCAGATAGAGAGGCAATGTCGCCACAAGCGTTTTACCCTCGCCTGTCTGCATTTCGGAAATTGCACCGCGATGCAAGACTATACCGCCGATAAGCTGAACGTCAAATGGAATCATATTCCACGTCAGAACATGGCCGCAAACTTCCTCTGTGGTGCCAACGAGATGGCGGCAGGCGTTTTTGACAAGTGCATACGCCTCGGGAAGTATGTCGTCGAGCGACTCACCGCCGCGGACGCGCTCCTTGAACGATTCGGTCATTCTCGGAAAATCTTCGTCTGTAAAATTCTTCGCCTGATACTCTGCTTCAATACGATTAATCTCGCGGACAATCGGCCAGATCTTCTTAAGCTCACGCTCGTTTTTTGTACCAAAAAGTTTTCGCAAAAGGTTCATATAGCTATAATTCCAACTTTCTATCAAATTGAATATACAAACATATGCATATTATACCATAAATCGTAATCAAATAAGGCGAATAAGTGAACGAAAACCAATAAACATCGCGCCTCTCGCTGTTAAAACTTGCGGGGACGCCTCCTATCATTATATAGGAAAGCATCCCCGGTCTGCAGCTACCAGCTTGACCTTTTCTCAATAAAGATTGCTGAGCGCTTTAATGCGATCATCTAACGACGGATGCGTCGAAAAAACCGATGTTCGCTTACCTTCAGCTATTCCCATCGCCTTCAAGGAATCCGGTAAAACACCCGGCTGCAGATCACCAAGCCGCCTAAGCGCCGCAATCATAGGAGACGGTGAGTTTAAAAGCCTGGCAGAGCCCGCGTCTGCGGCGTATTCTCGACGGCGGGAATAAGCAAAAACGATAAGAGAGGCTAAAAAGCCAAGCGCCAAATCAAATACCAGCACCAGTAAAAAGTACGTCCCGCCGGACGAGCGCCGATTTTCACCGCTATGCGAAATAATGCGCGCAAGCATACGTGAAAAGAAAATGACAAACGCGTTAAGAACGCCTTGAACGAGAGTAAGCGTAACCATATCCCCGTTGGATATGTGGCTGATTTCATGGCCCAACACGGCACGCAATTCTTCTTTTGTCATCTGGGACATGATATCCGTGGAAACAGCGACGAGCGCACTATTCTTAAATGCACCTGTCGCGAACGCATTTGCCGCACCGCTATAAATGGCAACTTCAGGAGTCTTAATGTTAGCGCGACGGGCAAGGTCGTCAACAGTATCCACAAGCCAGCGCTCCGCTGCGCCCTCATCACCATTAATGACTCTCGCCCCGCAGGCAAACTTAGCCATAGGCTTAGAGATTAAAAGCGAGACAACAGCCCCGAGCATGCCGTAAACGAAGGCAAAGATCGCCAAATTAGCCCATTCGGGACCTATCAGTTCAGCGACGGTAGTCCCTAAAAACGCGCAAGCGACATTGGCGGCGATTGAAAGCATAATCATCACCGCGATATTTGTAATCAAAAACAGCAATATTCTTTTCATAATATGTGTAATATACCAAAACGCGCTTAACAATGGCAATTCATCAATATTTACAAATTTAAAATTGCTGTTTTAAATAAAAAACACCGCCCCAAGCCGTGGCGCAGCAGGTGCGTCAAAAAAAAAAGGACACTCCGTTGAGGAGTGTCCCTGTCTTATTTTATCTAACAAGCACGTTGAAGCCACTCTTTGGAATATAAGTGATGACTGATGTTAACGTCCTGTCCCCTGCTGTCATCGTCACAAGATAATCGCCTGCTACCTTAGGCTTGAACATTATCGCACCCGTACCGGTGAGATCGTACGACTGAGCACCTCCACCCGGCATGGAAACCGATACCGTAGAGGCTGCATTTGCATCAAAAGCCCATTCATCGCCTGAATAAGCAATTGAACAGCCACGCCACGTATCAATTGTACGATCGGGACCGCCAAACAGTGTATCAAGAGAGTAAATATAATCAAGTGAAGCAACAACGTTTGGATCTTCGGCAATAATCCACAGACCATCACTTACTGATTCCTTGAGAAACCCTGGAGGCATAGTCGGCATATCACCATTCAATCCAACATATCTGTAAACACTTCCTATTTTTGCCTTTCCCGCGAGAATAAGCTCAAAAAGCTCCATCGTGTCAACGACATTGAACGGAGAATCAGGCGTACCATTACCCAACGTACCATATACGGAATGACGAACGGCAAAGGTAGCCTCGCCCTCCACCGCATTTGAGAAAGTCCATATACCGCCAGCGTTAATGCCGAGCGGTACGAAACCGTTCAATGCGGGGTTGTCAACAAGCGTGGATGTCACACCGTCAGGGCTGGTACAAGTTACTGTTTCGCCAACTTTGTATGCGGCATCCCAAAGTTTCGCCACGTCCGCTTGCGTCTTCAACACGCGCGGCTGCGGATATGTATCAAGGCTATATACTACCGCATCCGACACGGCATCGGGCTGAGTGTCCGCGCATACCGCGAACACTGCCGTCGTCATTGCCAAAGCAATTTGCAACTTCATACAACATCCTCCTTATTCTGCAGGAACGATATACGCAAGACGGAATGCGTACACCGGATCCCGTGGATTTGGTGCGGCATCAGAGAATCTGGACGAGAACATATCCTGAGGGCTGCCATACCTATCATTACCGTGTACCACACGGTTAACTTCATCACCAAGCAACGGGGCAAACGGATCGTTCTCGCGGCCCGCTTGACGGCTGCCGTTCTTAACATCAAGACAGAACTCCCAATTGTACCCAACCATATCGTAAATGCCCCAATTGTTCGGAAGCCTCGAACCGACATCCGCTTTACTATTGCTGATTAACGCGTACTTGTCTGCATCCGCACTCTGATTGCTCGGCCAAAAATATTTTGTTTTAGTACCGGCACGACACGCTATCTCACGCATCACCCTCGTAGGCAGGTCAAATTTTCCGGAAAGTTTTCCGGCCACCCTGCCATTGAGCCAGCGCACAACATTCTTCGGATCAGAAGTATCCGCTCCAGGGAAATACGACGGATCAGCATCGCCGCGTATATCTATCCATGTCAAAGCCCTTGCCTCTTCATTCTGCTGGTGAGGTGAATCATTTTCTCTTGATGCGGTAATCATACCGAATACATCCCAATACTGATAATTGGTGTAAGGAAACACCTGCATGTAGAAATCTTTATCTGTCACCCATTCAGTTGTCGCCTGTTCTCCATCTCCCGTATAATACATACCGGCCGGAACTTTGCGCAAAACCAAATGTGAAGTTTTATACTTGGAGCGGAGCCTCTCAACCTTGCTGTCGTAATGCTTTGTTTTAACATAGCGGGAGTTTGCAATCTCCTGCCCTGTGAGAGAGCCGAAAAGCCCGCTGGGCTGACCGATACCTTCAAATGTAACGATACCGGTACTAAGTTCAACGATTAAATAATCGTCACCCGCGGGAACCGGCTCTGAATAGTATGCGGCAATCATCTTGCAGTCGTCGGCCTTAATGCCGGCAGGAGGATTCTCCCATGTCACAGTATGCGTACCGCTCCAGGCGTTTTCATTGGGGCCGCCTTCGTAAGCCACATACGCTGTACCGTTTATAACAGTTGTAAGAACGACCTTGGCGTTATGTGTAGCAAGATTATCATCTTTAATTGTATATGTAATATCGACCTTGTTATTCCAAGGCCAACGTTGCTGGACATTATCAACATTGATTGTAACAGCTTGTGCAGAAAGAGTGACAAATGTGCTACACACAGCCACCATCCCCATGTGTTTACCGAACTTAGAACAATTCATATATAACCTTTCGTTTTATATTATAATCTTATTGCATCACATCCTTTGCTTATTATACGATAAAAAGGATATGAATAAAAGTAAAATGATTGACGCATATGAAAAAAATAAAAAATAAAAAAGACCGCGGAGACCCGCGGCCTTTTTTGTTATCGCCTTTATGCGAATTACTTATTGAGCTCGGCTGTAACGTCGGCGAGAACCTGGCGAAGTGCCTTGGGAACGCGCTTGGCCGTCTTGGAAACGGTCTTGGAACCCTTGGAGGCCTTGGCATCGTACTCGTCATATGATGCGCCGATGGTCTCGATTTCCTTAATCCAGCCAGCCTTGTCAACCTTGAGAATCTCCTTGAGGAACTTCTCGTTGACGGTATCCTTGCCGGTGTTGTTGCTGAGGTCGATATCGGCGGCCTTGGGAAGGTTGCCGATTGCCGTCTTCTGGCAGCCGACCTTGCCCTCAATACGATCGCAGACCCACTTGAGAACACGGCTGTTATCGCCGAAACCGGGCCACATGAACTCGCCCTTGGCATTCTTGCGGAACCAGTTGACGAAGTAAATCTTGGGCAACTTGGTAGGATCGGCAGAAGTGCGCTCCATCTCAAGCCAATGCTGGAAGTAATCGGCGACGTTGTAGCCGAAGAACGGAAGCATGGCCATAGGATCGCGGCGGACCTGACCGATCTGATCGGAAATGACGGCTGCGGTAACCTCGGAACCGGCGGCAGAACCCATAAACACACCGTGTGTCCAGCTCTTAGCCTCGTTCACCAAAGGAATGGTGGACGGACGACGGCCGCCGAAGAGAATGGCGTCGACAGGAACGCCCGTAGGCTTGCCTGCGTACACACCCTCGAAGCCATCCTTGTCGAGAACAGGGCAGTTTGCGGCAGGAGCGGTGAAGCGGCTGTTCTTATGGGCAGCTACATAACCGGAAGCCTTAATCTCGGCCTTTGTCATGCCGGGCTTGGGACCCATGCGGAAAGGATCGTCTGCGCAAACATAGCAGGGATTGCCCTTCCAGTCGATACCTTCGGCAGGAGCCTTGATGCCCATATCTTCCCACCAGATGTCGCCATCGGGCGTAAGAACGACGTTCGTGAAAATCGTGCCGCTCTTGCAGGAGAGCAAAGCGTTGGGGTTGGAGTCCATCGATGTGCCGGGAGCAACGCCGAAGAAGCCGTTCTCAGGGTTGATAGCGTAAAGACGGCCGTCTTCACCGGGCTTGAGCCATGCGATATCGTCACCGATGGTCTCGAGCTTCCAGCCCTTGAGCTTGGGAAGCATCA
>JAZOTG010000078.1:0-2266 GCA_045657505.1 Kiritimatiellia bacterium
ATGTTCTCCGGCCAGTTCAACGGCGAGAATTCGGTTATGATTGCGCTTCAGCAAAAGCCGGGCGCAAATGCAATCGAGACGATGGATATTATCTATGATACGTTCAAGAATCTTGAGAAGTCCTTCCCCGACGGCCTTGCATGGGAGGTGCCGTACGATGCAACAGAGTATGTGCGCGTCTGCATTGAAGAAATCATAATGACGCTATTCATTACATTCATTCTTGTTGTACTTGTTTGCTACCTGTTTCTCCAGGATTGGCGCGCCACGCTTATTCCGTGCCTTACCATTCCCGTTTCGCTCTGTTCTACATTTATCATGATGGCGGCGCTTGGATATTCGGTGAACATCCTGACCCTGTTCGGCCTTGTGCTTGCCATCGGCGTTGTTGTCGACGATTGTATTGTCGTCGTGGAGCGCGTGCAGTACCTTATTGAATCAAGGCGGCTCAATTCTAAAGAGGCTGCAATCCAGGCCATGAAGGATGTTACAAGCCCGGTTATCGCGACGACGCTTGTTCTGTTGGGCATCTTTGTTCCCGTCGGTTTTATGAGCGGTATTACGGGCCGCATCTATCAGCAGTTCTCGGTTACGCTTTCAGCCGCTGTTTGCTTTTCGACCGTTTGCGCTCTTACCTTGGCGCCGGCACTGTGCTCTCTGCTCCTTCGCGAGTCTGTTCCGTACAGGCGCGGCCCGCTCGCTTGGTTCAATCGGACGCTTGAAGCGTTTAAAGGGGTGTTCGTTTCCATTGCAAAGTGGTTGGCGAGCAGGATTTTCCTGTCGTTCGTTCTTCTTCTTCTGACCGTGCTTCTTACGGTCAACATGTTCAAAGAATCCGAGACGGCGTTCCTTCCGCAGGAAGACCAGAGCGTGATATTCTGCTCGATGGAAATGCCAGAGGGTACTGCGCGCAATAGGACTCGCGATGTCGCGTTGAGAGCCGTCGACAGGCTCAGGAAAATCCCTGAAGTAAATTCGCTTTTGTCGATTACCGGTTTCAGTATGGTGAGCGGCCGCGGAGAAAATCTTTGCATGATTATCGCAAATCTGAAGGATTGGGGCGAGAGACAGAATCCCGGTGAACATGTTTCGGAGGTGATGCCGAGGATACATCAGATTCTCAACAGCGAGATACCCGAACCTGTTTGGAAGGTATTCGCTCCGCCTGCCATTCCCGGCCTCGGCAATGCAAACGGTGTGTCTTTCCATCTTCAGGATAAAACAAGCACCGATCCCGCAAAACTCGATGAAGTTAAAAACCTTGTTCTCGGCAAACTGAACTCCAACCCCAATATACTTGCGGCGTTTTCGGGCTTCAATTCGGTCACTCCGCATCTTAAGTTCAATCTCGACAGAACAAAAGCCGAGATGCACCGTGTGCCCGTGGGTACGGTTTACGCGACGCTTCAGAATTATCTTGGTTCGCGTTACGTCAACGACGTCAATCTTGGAACGCAGGTGAACCGCGTTACAATCTGCTCTGTTCCGGAGTCGCGCGCAACACCCGAAGATATCGAGCGGTTGTATGTGCGTTCCGAAACGGGCGCAATGGTTCCCATCGGCTCACTCGGAACAGTGACGCGCGAGCTTGGGCCTCGCACCATCTCCACCCGCGACAGGTACATGTCGGCCGATATTACGGTGCTTCCACGCCCGGGTGTGGCGTCGGGAACGATTATGGACGAAGTTCGCGCAATTATGGATAACGAACTTCCCGAAGGCTACGGCTACGAGTGGTCGGCGCTTTCGTATCAGGAGGCCCGCAACGACGGAACCACGGCGCCTCTCATTATGCTTGCCGTATTCTTCGGCTATCTGTTCCTTGTCGCGCAGTATGAATCGTGGACGATCCCGCTGCCGGTAATGCTCTCGATTTTTGTCGCCGTGTTCGGTGCGTTGATGGGTCTCAAGTGGTTTGGCATATGGATGACGGGCTCGCCTTATCCGCTCTCGATTTACGCGCAGCTCGGCCTTGTTCTTCTCGTTGGCCTTGCCTCCAAAAACGCGATTCTCATCGTTGAATTCGCGAAAGACAAGCGCGAGGTGGAGAATTATTCAATTGTCGACGCCGCAGGCGCCGCGGCGGGCGAGCGTCTCCGCGCGCTTTTGATGACGGCTTTAACCACGCTGCTCGGCACGCTGCCGATGATGATCGCCACCGGCGCTGGTGCCGCAAGCCGCAACCATCTTGGCACAACCGAATTTTTCGGAATGCTCTTCTCGGTTGTTTTCGGCATTCTTCTCGTCCCCGGGCTTTATTCTCTCT
>JAZOTG010000079.1:0-4766 GCA_045657505.1 Kiritimatiellia bacterium
CGCGTACTCTTTAGCAGAAACTGCTTTCCTGTTATACGCGAAGTGACATGATAAAAGGCGCTGCCTTCGGCCTTGATTCTTCCAGTTCTTGCCATATTTTCTCCTATTTGTGCTATTTAACCAATAGCGGCACTCTGCCGCGTGAGAACACAAATATAATAGCAATATGACAAAAAAGAAGTGTTACATTTGTATTACATTTTCATTACATTTTTGTAATACTTCTTTGGGGACACTCCCCCATATTCAATGCGGTTTTTGCTATGGCTATTTGGGGACACTCCCTAAAAAATGGGGAGTGTCCCTATAAAATGAAAAATGGGGAGTGTCCCTATAAAATGAAGATGATGAGGAAGCAGCGCTTCCACACATAAATATGCTATATTGACAATAAAAAGATGCCAAATAATATTACAGCCAAGGCAATAGCTTTGCGGCGCAAATTTGTTTCATGGAAAAACTTTGCTCCGAGCACAAAAGTGATGACAACCGATGCGCGACGCAATAAGGAGCCGACCGAAATCGGCACTCCCGGCTCCGAGAGCCCTGTAAAATACAACCAGTCTGCGCATACAAGAAATATGCCTACAAAAGGAATTGTCCAGCGCCATTGAAACCTATCACATGGTGCGCCCGTACACTTTTGCAAAACATACAACAACACATACACAAGAAAAAGGAAAATTTGGAACCAAAACTGCACTATCGTCACATCTGCGTGCGCAATCTGAAAAACATATTTATCCCACAGGCTTGAAACCGCCGAAAGAAACATCCCGCCAAACGCACACCAAACAGCCTTGTTTCTGAGCATATCAATGCCCTCATACCGCCCTGCCCATGAAAAAATGAAATACCCTAAAAAAACAAGAAGCATACCTATGCCGTTAGCAACCGTAGGAACCTCATTGTACAAAACAAGAGCGACTACAAAAACAATCGCTGGCGCACCAGACCTTATTGGTGTAGCAATCGAAATAGGCAATGTTTTAAGACCGCAAAACGTAAGAATCCACGATGTTGAAACTATAAGCGCCTTAGTGGCCGAAAACAAAAAAATGCGAGTATCAAATAAATTACTTTCTGAAAGCACGCCGCTAAAGCAACAGGCGGAAATAAAAGACGCCGATCCGAACGCCGTAGAGCACAAGAGAGTAGGCAACACCGCATTGCCCGAAACGCTCGCTTTTTTAGCCAAATCGTAAAGCGCAAGAAAAAATGCGCTTAACAACATAAAATACGTCCAATTCACGACGGCTCCATTTTAATTGGTTTAATGCCGGGGATAAGCGCAACAGTGGCAGTCGCAAAGAAAAGCAACCATAAAGGCCAATCCCCCACTCTCATATACAATGTTTTTTTCTTTTCCTTCGATATTGAAAGCCTCTCAATCTTGCAACCCGGAGAATCAATCAGCGCCGTTCCGTCCTTGCATGAAAGCCACCTGGCCTCACCCCTTGAAGAAATTACGCCCGTCACACCGGAATTACCCACCCTAACAACAGACAACCCAGTTTCAATTGCGCGTGCAACCGACTGCCATGCATGCTGCACAGCTTCGTCTGAGTACGAGAACCAGCTGTCGTTTGTTATAAAAACAAGAACATCGGCACCCATAGACGCAAGCGAACGGATAAGCTCTGAATCTGTATCCTCGTAACAGATTGCAACAGCAATCTTTACATCTCCGTAAGTGAGAAGTTTCGGTTCTCCCGGAGAACAACTCCCCACTGGAGCAAGATTTTTCAGCGCGGGAATCAGATCATCCCCAGGAATGTATTCGCCAAACGGCACGAGATGCACCTTGTCATAGTATTGCATATCAAGTGCTCGAACAGGACCAGACCTGACAGAATAGAGAGCCGCGGAGTTATATAATTTGCCGCATTCAACACGAGTGCCGCCTCCTATAACCGACTTTGCCCCCGTGCGCTCAAGTATCCATGAAGAAAACCTTTCAGCATACGCAGAGCCGAATGGACCGTACTCACAGAATGCGCTTTCCGGCAGCACTACGATATCGGGAGAAAACAGCGATACGCCCGTAAGGAGTTTATCGTACACGGCCGTTGGATTTTTTTCGATTTCTTGAAAAGCGCATGGAAAATTACGCTGCACTAATGCAAAGGTCAGTTCACGGCAATTTCGCCGATTATCAGACTCTAAAAAACAGTTACCTGTCAAATGAAGCCCCCACGATAGAAGAACGGGCAGCACAGTCTCCATACACCTTAAATACGGTGAAACTGATATAGAGGAATTTCTTTGCTCTGGCAGCGGCTCCAATTGCATTTTAACCCCGTCAAGAACGACTTTGCGCCTTCGCTGCGCAAAGTAAGGCGCGAGCATTCTCTCGGCGATTGAAACAAATGTGCCGTTTATAAGGACTACGACCGCGCTTGCCAAAAAAACGCCTCCCACAGCCGTGCAAGCGCCAAATCCCGCATTAACGGGAATTACGCCGAGTTGATTCCATGCAAAGCCTCCAAACAGCCGAGAACGAAGCAACTCCAACCCCGCCCAAAGTATAGGCTCGGCAATCAAAATCGCAAAAAGACGCTTCAAATAAGATGTTTTTGCATTCTGCCATATACAGGACGATAAAAAACCGAACGCGCCGAAGAATGCCGCACAATAAACAGACAGAATGCCCCATCCTAAAAAAACGAGATACCACGGACCGCCATTTTTGATTATCGCAGGCATCCACGCCAATGTAGCAAACCAAAAGAGCAATCCGTTGAAAAACCAAATCTTGAAGCTTCTGCGCGGCTGATTGTTACGGGCAAACCACATAATCGGCGCAAGAGCAAAAAGCACATCTGTCTTTTCGCCAATGGGAGGAAAAGACGCCCACAGAAGGAATGACGGCAAATACCATGAAAGGCCAGCAGCTCTTTTTAGAAATCGGCTTATCATCAGTTGTTCCAACTCAAATCAATGCGCGCAGGAGCGCCCCGCGGCGGATTGAATGTACGTGGCAGTCGCGTTGTCGTTACCCAAAGACCGCCAATCTTAAACGAAACGAACGAACTTGACGAATCCATAGGAGCTGCAGGAGGTGTAAGAGATATAAAAAGCGGAGTCGACTGCTGCGAAAGAAATTCAACAGCATAGCCGCTTTCTGAAAGATATGCCAGATTTTCCGGAGAGTTTTCCGCACTGACCACAAATCTTGTAATGCCTAATTCACTAAGTGCGGCAAGCGCCTGCGAATTGAACGCGTAAACAGACCAATCGGCGGTTATATCTGTAACGCCAAGAGTTTTAAGCGTTTTCAGCGTCGCGACATCGGAAGCCTCCCAACACAAAAACCCCTCGCGGATAAAACGTTTCAAGATTACACGCAATTTCTGATATTCATTCTCAAGCGTGAAAACAGGCACGGCAAGACGCACTTTCGATGCCACAGATTCAACCGTTCTTTTAATATTGTCGACATCGCTCTGCGCTGATATGGCTATGACTATCTCGTCCCATTTGCCAGAAGGAATCTTCTGACCCTCACGAATCTTCAGCACATTCTGCGGGCGCTCTACAACATCCGGAGCTTCTTCTACTGCAGAGAGGGCCTCTTCAACAATCTGCAGCCTGCGATCTTCGCGCGCCTCGTCCAGACGTTCTACGACATCACGGCGCAGATTATTCAACATACTTACAGGAACAAAAAGAGATTCGGGATTGTCGACTTTAAGCGCTTTTAACCTGTAATCTGTGCCGCCGAACTTGGAAAACGCGCCCATTATTGCAGATGACGTGCGCGAAACATCCTTGGCAGGGGCAAACACTCCGCTTATATCCGCAGACACCGTTACGCCGCCGGCAGCAGCATTTGCTCTGATGCATCCGCCGGCAACCGAAACTTCTACATCAACGTCCTCAAACCCCGGGTAATCTCCAGGCCTGAACCCCGGCACGGGGTGAAGACGCTTGACGGCATTGGACATTGAACAGTAAATTTCACCGCCTGGACGTATTGAAGACAGCAGCCCGCTCTTCTCGGCATCGTCCGGCAAAAGCACCTCGACATCGCAATCGGCAGGCACTTCGTAAACATTACTGCGGGAAATCGACGTGCGCATTTCGGTTATGCCGAACCCAGCAGGCTTGCCGCCGCCCGGGCCTGGAATCTGCAGGCCGTCATGCTTCTCCAATGGACGAAGCGTATGAAAACGAAGATAGCGCCTGCCGTCACGGTCCTTCGTTACACGTTTTATTCTTCCCGTGCAAGCGCCAAGATGACCAAGCGACACGGGATCAATCACATCCGCATTTGCACCATTGAAATAAAGAGATGTGGTGCGACGGGAAAAAACAGTCTTCAGATTCTCATAAGCCGCCTCCGCACGCCCGGCATCACCGTCGAGCACTGCCCTATAGTACGCCGTTGCAGCCGCCACGTAAAGCGGCGACTTCATGCGGCCTTCTATTTTAAGCGATCTGACGCCCACAGATTCAAGAGCTCTAGCACCCTCGCCTACATGAAGATCCTTCATCGAAAACGCGAGCGATTTTGCACCGCCTTCAGTTTCATAGGCAAGACGGCAACAATATGCGCACCTGCCGCGATTGCCGCTGCGTTTTTTCTCCATGGCGGAAAAAAGACAGAGCCCAGAAATGGAATAACACAAGGCCCCGTGCACAAAGCACTCAAGTTCCACCGACCCGCATCTTTTCGCGATGGCGCCAATATCCTGGAGCGAAAGCTCACGGGCAAGCACAACGCGTCTGAAACCCAAATCGGCAAGAGCCATCACACCTTCGAG
>JAZOTG010000080.1:0-2475 GCA_045657505.1 Kiritimatiellia bacterium
TTCACGGTCAACGGTAATGGCTTTACATTTACTTCCACAGCTTACAGAACCCTTGCAATAAGAAATAATGCCGGTACAAAGATGGAGGTTAAGTTTGAAAACATCACCATCGAGATCTTCAGCGACGAGGAGGCATAATCATGAACACAAGGGAGCTGGTGAACGACTTGCCTGAAGTCCACCGGAATACAATCGAGACTTACAGCGATTTGATCGCTGAAGGAACCAAACTTGGTCATCGTGGAGACGTTGAAAAATACGGGAACTAGCTGCGCGGTTATCTTCAGTGCATGGTGGACGCAAAAATTGTTTCGAAGTATGGGATTGCATGCCTTTATCTTTGGTATCGTTACGAGCGCGTTCGGCACATGATCGAAAGTGGCGAAGTCAGATAACGCAGAGTGACGGGGGAACATTCCCCCGGTAATGCGGCGGCACGGTCACAAGCCCGTGCGCTGAGACACAAGAACAGCCCGCCCCGGAGGTCACGAGGGCAGAAAGGGGAAAAAGGTTACCAAAACAGATTTCCGTTGACATGGTACGGCGAAGGGAGGCATGAATCGTGAAAGAAAACAAGCCGAATTTGTATATTATTTGGCATGAAAACGACGTGGAAATCAAACTTGGGCCGTTTTTCAATATGCATTGTGACGGATTCGACGTAACCGGATACAAGTGGATCGCTTATGAGGTACAGGATGAAAACTATCAATTTCAGCGCATCACCGTTCCAATCCATGCGACCATAGAATCCATCATCTATACATAAGAGGAGAAACAGCACATGAAAGTAAAAGACCTGCTTAAAATGGACATTGACGTTGACGTTTACGACGACGTTTGCGAATCCCTTGCGATTGCCTTCTGCGGCCCGCAGCCGTTGACCGAGGAAGGCAAAAAGGAGTTTTCCGAAGTGCTGGCGCTTCCCGTGATTTTGGATCGTTCCTTTGCGGTCTGCACCGTGGAGATCGACGACCCGGATGAAAAAACGTGGAAGCGCCGCCTGCGCAAAGCAAAAAAACTTTTTGAATCCGCCGCCGGTTACTGCGCCGCCGAGGATTGGGATAAATGGTTTCTGCCGGAGTAATCTGTCAGAAATCCCGTTGCATTTCCCGCGCCGGATGATATAATAAATTTCAATCTTGGTTTTCGTTTGGCGCAACCGGCGGCGTTATGAAACAGAGAACACAAACAGGAGGATAAAATATGGCAGATATTCAGGACTTTATCGACGTTCCCGCGTGGGCGCAGGAACAGGCGGCGGAAAATGCCGCATTTGTCGGCACGGAGCCGAACGAAACCGCAATAGCCCGCCTGCGAATGCTGCGGGACTTCTGCGGCCAGCTTGCCGCGCGGGAAAAGCAGATCGAGCACCCGGCCACGTTGCCGGACAACCGCGCGAAAAACGGCATGGAGCGCCTGGTTTTGCCCGCTGCGCTGATGCTGACCGATCCCCGCGCACGGGATCTCATGTCGGCGCTGTTTCGCGGCGCGGACGACGTTTTCATTGCCGCCGGGGACGACGGCGGAATCATTCTCAGCTTCTGCATCCGCAACATCTGGAAAAACTGAGTACCAAACACGCAATCAGCGCGAGGCGAAAGCCCCGCGCTTTTTTTATACGAAAGGAGCACGAAATGAACATCCACGACGTAATCACATATCAGGGCAAGCCGCTTGTGATCGACACGACTTCCATGCCGAATTTCCACGGCGCTCCCGGCGGCCCGACGGTCTATGAAACAATGGCGCTGCGCTCCCCCGGAGGCTTGGAAGTGGATTGCGTAACGACGCACGACGAACAGGAAGCGCGTAAAAACCATGCCGCTATGCTGAAGAAGTTTTCCGAACAGCCGGACGCGCCGCTGACCGGCAAATACGCAAAGCTGCGTGACGATCTGCTGGCCGCCTACGCCGAAACGGAGCACATCGAACAGACGGAGGACGGCGGAACCTGCAACTTTGACGCGTGACGCTCCGGCTGCCCCGCTGGAACAGCAAAAAGATCGAACAGGCGGCAAAAGAGGCAGGCGGCAGCGCGTGGAAGTGGGAGCTTTGGGGAACGGCGAGCTGGGTATTTTCCCCCCGCTCCAGCGGACAGGCGAACAGACGCAGCCGCCGCGCCGAGGCGATCAGCGCCGCGCTGAAACGCATGGGCTACGATGCGGGAATGTACTGCGCTATGGACTGAAAAAACTGAAATCCCGGTTGCCAAACGCCCCGTCCCCGCGGCGTTATGGAGTGTCAAAACTCGCTTGACGCACAACATATAATGCACACACGAACATGAAAGGAGAACAGAAAATGAATGACTTTACAGAAAATGAGCTCTATCTTCTCTCTGAGGGCGTTTTGTCCCTGATCCGTGAAGCGGGCGAAGCCGCAAAGCGCGTCCGCTCTGAAAAGATCATCGACGACATTGCGGCTTACCGCAGCTGCCTCCGCGACCTGAACAGCAAGATCTGTCGCATGATG
>JAZOTG010000081.1:0-1682 GCA_045657505.1 Kiritimatiellia bacterium
CATTCACCTGGTTGCGCAACTGGCAAATAATCTGCTCCACAACCTTGGCAGTTCCGAGCACATCTATTTTCATACGCGAAACAGTACCGTCTTCAGTCGGTCCTACATTGAGGGTCTGAATATTATAGCCGCGGCCAGAAATATGGCCAACAATACGGGCGAGTACGCCCGGCTTGTTTTCAACATAACAATTAAGCCTATGAATCTGTTCTGTCATTGCGAACCTCTCAGTCAAAAACCATATCGCACACCGGTTTGCCGGCGGGAATCATCGGGAACACATTGGCGCGCGGCTCAACAATGACCTCGACAAGAGTCGTGCAGGAGGATTTGACCGCCTTGGCAATTGTTGACTCGAGACTTGCCGGATCAATCACGCGATAAGCCTTGGCACCGTGCGCCTGGGCAAGTTTGACAATGTCTGGCAAATAATCGTACTCCAAATCGTCTGGAATGCCCTCGTTTGCGGGACGGCCTTTAGAAGTGAGAATGGAACCTGAATAATTCTTTTTGTAAAAGAGTTCCTGCCATTGACGCACCATTCCAAGGCAGCCGTTATTGATAACGACGAATGTGACCGGCAATTTATGCTCGACAGCTACGACGATTTCTTCAAATGTCATCTGAGCTCCGCCGTCTCCGCAAATCGCCACAGTTTTATGGTTGGGCCTCGCGAACGCGGCTCCGATTGCGGCGGGGATGCCAAACCCCATCGTGCCCATGCCGCCCGATGAAAGAAAGTGGCGCGGAATATTGTGCCTGAAATATTGCGCAGCCCACATTTGATTCTGCCCGACATCGGTGACAATCACGGCGCGCCCGCCACTCGCCTTGTCAACCGCCTCTATAACCGCCTGCGGCATGATAACGGACTCGTGCATCTGCTTATAACTTACGGGATGGCTCTGCTTCCACTCGTCGATCGTAGCAAGCCATTGCGTATGCTTGGCCTGCTTTACACGAGAGCCGACCGTTGTCAGCACATCTTTTATGTCGGCTACAATACCAAGATTAACATCGACATTTTTACCGACAGACGCCGGGTCGCAGTCTACATGAACAATCTTGGCCTTGGGTGCGTACTTTGTTATTTTGCCCGTAACGCGATCTGAAAATCTCACGCCGAGAGCGATAATCAAATCAGCCTCGTTAATTGCCCAGTTTGCCGCCGGAGTGCCATGCATACCTGCCATGCGCAGAGAAAGCGGATCGTTCTCGTCAAATGCGCCCAGCCCCATAAGTGTAGTCGCAACTGGTATTTCCGCCTTATGCGCAAGTGTCGCAACATCATTAGAGGCGCCTGAAGCAATAACTCCGCCGCCGGCATATATTACGGGACGCTGCGATTCATTGATAAGTTTTGCAAGTCTGTTAAGCTGTGTCGTGGTAGCGGTGCATTCGGGATGATATGCTCTAAGCGAAACACGCTCAGGATATTGCGCCGCGGTAAACGCCTGCTGGCAATCCTTAGGGATGTCAATTACTACTGGTCCTGGCTTACCGTGAGTTGCGATATAAAAAGCCTGCGCCACTGTTTCTGGAATTTCATCTGCGGAATGAACAAGAAAATTATGTTTTGAAACCGCCCTTGTTATACCAGTTGTATCAGCCTCCTGAAAAGCATCCGTACCTATAAGGCCCAAAGGCACCTGTCCAGTAATAAGAACAAGCGGAACGCCGTC
>JAZOTG010000082.1:0-2781 GCA_045657505.1 Kiritimatiellia bacterium
CCACCTGGCAAATCTCCGCAAATATTGTAAGCGAGCTGACGAGTGCCGATATCTTCTCTTTCAGACTCTGTCTGAATATGACCCGAAGGATAAAAAATGACATTGCCGCCATCTTTAAGCGTAGCCTTAACGATGTCACCTAATCCTCTCGCGATCGATGCTCCGGCGCGAGAGCTCTTTTTCCGAAGATCAGGAACTGGAACCGCGCCAAGAGTTTTCAAAACACGCGGGGCAACAATGCCGGCTTTGAAGAATGACTCATCCGAAAGCGGCTTGAGCGGAGTTTCCCAAAATGTTGCGCCCACAAGCATAGGATCGACCATCGCGGGATGATTCGGCAAAACAAGAACAGGAGCATCTTTGGGGACATCCTCCATTCCATCAACTTCAACCTTATATCGTCTGGCAAAAACCCATCGCCCGACATAAAGCAATACAGAGCGATAACTAAATACAAACATGAACGGAACAATTAAAAAGACAATTGCTATCAAAAGTAAAAAAGCTTTAGGTCCGAACGCCCAACTCACTAACGCATAGCATCCGCTCGCAACGAGCATAAAAAGAAATGAAACCTGATTAAAGTACGAAAGCATTGTGTTAAGCTTAGGGCCCTTGACCACCTTTTGAATTTCAGCATCAAATGGGAGTTTGAAGAAGCCCAAGTCAAAAGCGAGCAAACCCAAAAGAACAGCAAAATGATTTGGCGGTAACGGCACGAAATATAAAACCGCCAAGAGAGCTGCGGCAATCCAACCGGTTAAAAGCGTGGCGCCTAAGAGAAAACGAATCTTATCAACAAACCCCGCAACCACCTGACCTAAAACAATGCCAACGGCCGCCGCGCAAAGTAAGGCTCCCGTTTCTGTCGCGCTAAGTCCAAGCCCGGTTTTACCGTAAACCAAAAGGCCCATTTGAAGCATCGCCGCTCCCCACCAAAAAGTGGAGAGAGTAAAAATAACCGCATTAAGTCCGTTGTAGCGATTCGCCATCCGATAAACACGGCGAAGATACCTCAGCGGATTTATTGCATGGAGCGCGCAATTGAGTTCTTCATCCGCGCGAATCGTGTAACTCGCTAAAAGCCCAAGCGCGGCAAAAGCGACAAGGCAGCCGTAGCGAAGAGTTTCGCTCGCCATATCCGAAACGATGGAGCCTGCAACAGTACCCATCAATACGCCCAGGAACGAAACACCTTCCATACCGCCCATACCGGTAGAAATTCTTTTCTCGCCGCCGATATCACGAATAAGCGCATACTTGGCAGGCGAATAAAGCGAGCTTTGAAGTCCCATCAGCAAAACAGCGCCAATAACGAGCCACGGCGATTTCAAGACAAATCCCGCTACAGCAACGGCCATAATCGGAAGCTCCGCCCACTTGGCAAGACCAACGATTTTTCGCTTATGATAAATGGCCGTCAAGCGATCGGCCAGAGGAGAGCAAAGGATATACGGCAGCACGAGAGCTCCTGCCGTAACACCCATCGCAATTGATTTTAAACGCTCGTCACTAATCCAACCGATTACGGTAAAGCTCGCAAGCGTCTTGAGAAAATTGTCATTTAGCGTCCCGAAGAAATTCGTTAGATAAAGCGGTCCAAATGAATTTTTCATGCAGCACTACCTTTCACTTTCCAATCGACATGAATATCATTCCGCAGATATGATCACAGACAATCTCCGACCAGCTGCGCAAACTGACACCCTTCGGGCGAAACGACTTATGCCACTTTTCATCCGCAAGCGCATAAATTGAAACCTGCGCCCAGATAGATGACGCCCACAAATCAAGTTTAACTTCATCACTGATTTTATAGGCGAGAAGTTTTTTAAGGCCTTCATAAACGGGACGGCCGAACGCCTCCTTGAATTCTTTGTGAAACTTGGTTGGGCGCGTGACTTCATGGCGAAACAGCGCCGCGCAGAGCTTTTGAGCCTTCTCAGTCGGCAACGTCATAAAAAGCACATCGCCTACCCATTCACGAACTGCCGCGCACCATGACGACGCATCCGCAACCTTGTCCGAAAGACTGGCGAGAGGTGCGCCGAGATCGCCGAAAAGTTTTTTGGCGGCAATCCGATAAAGCGACTCCTTTGATCCGAAGTAGCGGCTCAAAAGCGCAGAGTTCACTCCTGCCCTGCGACAAATCTCACGCGCCGATGCAAGCTCAAAGCCTTTTTCGGCAAACTCTTCCAAAGACGCCGCAATAATGGCCTCTCGTGTCTCAAGGCCGTCAACACGTCTCTTACGGCCACTATCTTTCTTAACTACATTTTTACTCATCGCGCGAGTCCTTTTTCGTAATCACGCGATTACTTTATCATAAATTGAGACTCCGTGTCAATGGAATCACTTTGACCTAAAATATCGCATCCTCACCCAATTCGTGAACAACACACTTCAAGAACGGGTTTTTATTCACAACAAGGCCATAACAAACATGCAACCCCAAGTTCCATAAGATGAGCAATTGAATTTTTTAGATCCGATTGTAAGAATTACAAAATCCGCTACGGTAACAGCTATCGTTATAATGCCCAGTAATGCTAATGCCGTTACAGATAAACTTCTATCCGTGGGAATTAGAAAAGGAAGAGCAAAATAACTTATAATCGGGCCTGGCAGAATTGAAATAAAACATCCTGCCCGGTTCCACAAGTATCCCTAAGGCGAACTTGCTCACCCTTGCGCCATTCACCCAATCCTTTATAATAAAACTGCCTGAGATTTTCTGCGATAACGAACGGGGTGTGATTATACTTCAAGCACTCTTTCAAC
>JAZOTG010000083.1:0-8377 GCA_045657505.1 Kiritimatiellia bacterium
GCGTCCTTCGGGAACTTGACCTTGACGTCCTTCTTCTCGTCGCCGGCCTTCATGCCCTTGAGCGCGTCCAGAATCTCGGGGAGGAAACGGCCCTCCTCGACCTGCGTCCAATAACCTTCTGCCGATGAAACGAACTTGGCCTCGGGATTGATTTCGGCAATAGGCTTGCCGCCGATCGTGCCGCTATAGTCAATTTCAACAAAATCGCCGTCAGAAACGGCCTCGCCCTCCTTGGCATCCTCGTATGTAGCATACGCCGCGCGCAGACGGTTCATCTGCTCATCGAGTTCGGCATCGGAAACGGCCACATCGTTGCTTGTAATCTTAAGGCCCTTGTAGGTGGGGAGCTTGAATTCGGGCTTGATTTCGACAACAGCCGTAAAACTGCCGCCTTCGGAGCCCGTAACCACATCCTTTACATCAACAACGGCGACATCATCGATTTTTTCGGCCTTGATTGCCTCTGCGATATTGCGCTGATACATCATGCGCTCTGTTTCTTTTTTAATGCCGTCGGCAAACTCCTTGCGGATAAGCTCCAACGGAATCTTGCCAGGACGGAATCCAGGAAGTTTAGCCTCGCGCACAAACACCTTCTCAACATCTTTTACGACAATTTTAAGCTCGTCAGCATCAATTTTAACGGTGAGTTCCACTTGGCATTTAGCGAGTTTCTTGACTTCTGTTTTCATTTCCGTATTTTCTCCTTGATTAAAAAAATTTAGGTGTTATTTTATCAAATTTAGCTTGTTTTATGCAAATGCGACAATTTGCCGGGGCTTTACTTGCGGTCCTTCAGCGGCACATACGACCTTGGACGATAAAGCGGCTTGTATGCGGGGCGCAAAATAGGACCATTGTTGATAAGTTCTTCCATACGATGCGCACACCAGCTTACGCAACGGCCAACCGCAAAAAGCGGGGTGTAGAGGTCGCGCGGAATTCCAAGCATATCGTACACAAAACCGGAGTAAAGGTCAACATTTGCGCAGACATCCTCGGCGCGCGGGTGCACCTGCTTGATGATTTCAGGGCCAAACTCTTCAATCATCTCATAAAGCTTCATCTCGTCTGTACGCCCCTTTGCGCGCGCCAGTTCCCTGGCTTTGCGTTTAAGCAACTGCGCGCGCGGATCGGAGATGGTATACACTGCGTGTCCAAGGCCGTAAATAAGCCCCGTGCCGTCTCCGGCCTTTTTCTCCGCTATCTTTTTGAGGTAGGACTGCACGTTTTTAGGATTGCGCCAGTCTTTGACATTGTTTTTAATTTCATCCATCTGCTTCATCACCCGCAGATTGGCGCCGCCATGGCGCGAACCCTTAAGCGAAAGGACCGATGCCGCGATAGAGGAATAGATGTCGGTATGCGCACTTGTTACAACATGCGTTACAAAAGACGAGTTGTTGCCGCCGCCATGCTCGGCATGCAAAATAAGCGAAAGGTCGAGAGTTTCGGCTTCAAGCCTTGTATAACGGCCATCCTCCCTGATGAGAGAAAGAAAATTCTCTGCACTCGACTTGCGCGCATCCGGGTTGCGGATCATAAGCGAGCCTCCCATATGATAGTGCACTTTCGCCTGATATGCGTAAGCGGCAATTGTAGGCATTACACTTATAAGCGCGATAGACCGCTCAAGGCACTTCTCAATTGAAATGTCATTCTGCGACTCCACCTCCGAACCGCCTTCGAACGCCATTGCAAACAACACGGCCCTTGCTATCGCATTCATAATATCTGCCGAGGGATGACGAAGAATGGCATTCTCCTTAAAGCCGTCCGACAGCCGCCTGTACATGCCCAGTTTAGCCTTCCAGTCAACTAATTCGCGGGCGGTCGGAAGATTGCCGAACATGAGAAGATAGGCGCATTCCTCATATCCGTAGCGATGCTCCTTGCGGTCGGCAGTTACAAGATCCTTCACATTGATGCCGCGATAATAAAGCTCGCCGGGAACCGCCTGTTTTTCGCCTTCGCTGACAACGTAACCGTGAACGTTGCCAATTGTCGTGAGCCCCACGAGAACGCCTGTTCCATCATCGTTGCGCAAACCGCGCTTGACGCCGTATTTGCGGTAAAGCGCCGGATCAATCAAATCTGCCTTGCGAACTATCTCCGCTTTTTCTTTAAGCCATTGTCTATCTATCATCTTCTAATCCTCTTGAACATCTAATTGTAGCATAATACTTCACATTCGCGCAAATTCGCCGTAAGGGGGAACAAGAAGCTTTCTCATTTCACAAAGCATCCCCAATCCGCCGCGCTTATCGCAATGTTCTATCACTTATCGCCTTGGGGACTAACCCCATTGTTATTTTATCTGCAAAGACACAAAATCCAGTATCATTATATTTATCTTAAGGGAGCCTACACTAGGCATTTCCACACCATTCCTTGTTTGAGGCATACGATCCTGCCACACAATGTGTATCCGCTCAATTTACCCCTTGGACTCTGGCGTATTCGCGAACACGAATGAAATCAGGAAACGCTGCTCCTCATCCGGCCATGGTGCGGCATGATCGCCTCCTGACCGCCCCGGCATCCACTGCCCGTCATTGAAATTGAAGGCTTTGTGACTTCCAAAGGTCTGTGTAACATACTTATACTCATGTCCTTACATAAAATTTGATACAATCATCCATATGAAAAGAAACCTCACTACACTTCCGGCGATGTGCAAACTTTTCGAAGGCATATGCTCCGAAAAGATAAACGAACTGTTTGCTCAACTCGGCGTTCGTGAAATCGCATTGAAAAAGGGGGAGGTTCTTTTTAAATCCGGAATGACTCTCGTTGATTTCGCGGTCGTCCTATCGGGGCAGCTTGCTATATCAACATATGATGCGCGCGGACACCGCAACATTGTCGAGCTGCTCGAATCGATGGACACCGTTGCCATTTCGCTCGCGATTGCCGACATTCAGACAATCGCCATATCCGTTGAGGCAAGACAGGACTCGGAGGTGCTTCTGTTCAATTCTGAGAGAATTCTAAACCCAGGCGCCAAACCATGCATGGAGCACATGAGGCTGATGCGCAACATTACAAAAGTGCTTGCGCTCAAAACCGTTCTTTTAGGACGCAAACTCAGAATCCTCTCGTGCCGGACAACATCCGAGCGTTTAATGACATATTTGACAGAGGAGTCTGTCCGCCGCAGGACAAAGGAGTTCGACATTCCATTTGACAGGCAGGCGTTGGCCGACTATCTTTGCGTCGAACGCAGCGCCCTATCCGCCGAAATCGGCAAGCTCATACAAAAGGGTGTAATAGAATCGCACAAGAATCATTTTGTCATCAGATAAATCATAAACCTCAATCAGGCGCATTACGCCCCCGCCGCCTCACCTAACATATATATTAGGTATTTCGAACAAAATTTAATAAAATATGAACGATGCTGTTTAAACCGCAAACCACGCCTTACAATTGAACATACAAAATGAAAACAAGTCGGCCTGACACTAAAATGATTTTGCCATCCATATGGCTGTCGCTCTTACCCGTCATTGCGCTCGTCTCTATGCTGTCGTTCTCCGTCATTACATTCGGCGTTGACACGCTTTCGGGTGCAAGCCAATTGACACTTCTCATTTCAGCGGCAATAGCAGCGGCAATAGGCATGGGCGTATACAAAATGTCGTGGGCGCAAATTGAAGACTCGTTCGTATCGAGCATATCCTCGGTTATGCCGTCCGTCATACTGCTGCTGTTCATAGGCGCACTTAGCGGTGCGTGGATGTGCAGCGGCATTGTGCCCGGCTTTATCTATTACGGCATGAAAATAATCCATCCGAAATTCTTTCTCGCCACGGCCTGCATAGTCTGCGCGATCGTCTCAATGATGACCGGAAGCTCATGGACGACAATCGCCACTATCGGATTGGCTCTGATAGGCATTGGGCGTGCTCAAGGTTTCGATGCCGGAGTCGTAGCCGGAGCGATTATTTCCGGATCATATTTTGGAGACAAAATGTCTCCGCTTTCCGACACCACCGTTCTTGCCTCCTCCGTTACCGGAACGCCTCTGTTCAAGCATATCCGCTACATGACCGCAACAACCGTTCCGGCAATCTTAATAACATTGATCATCTTCACCGTCCTTGGCCTCAACCACAAAATCACCTCGACGGAACAGATGGAACTCATCAGCAGGGGTCTCTTGTCTAAATTCAATATTTCTCCGCTGATTTTCATCGTGCCATTTTTCACTGCTGTACTTATTGTTTTTAAAACGCCGTCTATTGCCGCGCTCTTTCTCTCGACCATTATGGGCGCGGTTTTTGCGCTTTTCTACCAGCCTGAAGTGCTTGCCGCAATCTCAGGCGGCAGCAGCACCATTAAGGGCGCAGTCATAGCCCTCTACGGAAACGCCTCACTTGACTACGCCGACACGACTCTTAAGGAGTTGACAGAATCAAGCGGCATGAAGGGCATGCTCGACACGGTCTGGCTTATTATCTGCGCAATGGTCTTCGGCGGCATTATGAGGGGCTGCAAGATGCTTGACACAATCACCGGCCTTTTCATCCGGACGATTCGCGGACGAACGTCAATGGTAACCGCCACCGTAATATCAGGCACGGTTTTCAATACTCTTCTCGCCGATCAGTATCTCGCAATTATTCTAACCGGCGGAATGTATATGCCAATCTATACGAATAAGGGTTATGAAAGCCGCCTTTTGAGCCGCACCACCGAAGATGCCGTAACAGTCACAAGCCCGCTTATCCCCTGGTCGACATGCGGAATGACTCAGGCGACTATGCTCAATGTCCCGACAATAACATATTTGCCTTACAGTTTTTTCAACATCCTCTGCCCCATATTCACAATCGCAATCGCGGCTGTAGGTTTTGGCATAAAAAAACTTGTGACCGCCACCGGCAGCGCCTGCGCCGCGGCCAATCAGGATTAGTCGGTCATACATAAATTCAAGCCGCAAAATCATGTCGAAAACATCTGCACTAAAAACAGGGCTCGTCCTCGAAGGAGGAGCAATGCGCGGACTTTTCACCGCGGGCGTTATAGATGTATTTATGGAGCGCGGCCTCAAATTCAACGGCATAATTGGAGTCTCCGCGGGCGCCTGCTTTGGATGCAACTACAAAAGCGGACAGCCTGGGCGCGTAATACGCTACAACAAACGTTTCGCCCGCGACGCGCGCTACTGCTCCTGGAAGTCTCTCCTCATGACGGGCGATCTTTTTGGCGCCGATTTCTGCTATCGCGAGCTGCCGCATAAACTTGATATTTTTGACACGGCGGCGTTTGAAGCAAATCCAATGGAATTTCATATTGTCGCAACCGATGCCCGCACTGGCAAGGCCGTTTACAAAAAGCTCGACACCTGCGACGACAACGCACTTGACTGGATTCGGGCATCGGCGTCTATGCCGCTCGTATCACGCCCCGTTCAAATCGGCGGCGGCGAATATCTTGACGGCGGCCTGTCGGACGGCATACCGCTAAAATATTTCGAATCAATCGGCTTTACCCGAAACATAGTGATAACCACACGCCCTCACGGCTACCGCAAATCTCCATCTGCCAAAATCAATCTCGTCAAACCTTTCCTGCGCCGCTATCCCGCAATCTATAAGGCACTTAAAACTCGCCACATCTGGTACAACAAAACTCTTGAGTACATTGACGCGCAGGTTTCCTGCAATGCCGCAATTCTAATTGCACCTGACAAACCGCTTGAGATCTCGCGCATCTGTCACGACCCGAATGTCATGCAGCGCGTCTACGACCTCGGACGCCGTAGCGCAGAACACGTACCTGAAAGTATTTTGTCCGATTTCATCACGCATTGACACCATCCTTTCTCTTCCCTCATTTCTGTTCCTTGGCAACACTGGATATTGGCAACATTCCCCACCCTCGAACTCGAACTCCAACTCAAACTCTCAACCTCACCTTCCCAATGTGCAGGCCATGAAATTTCTACGGCCTTTCCCTACAATATCATACATATGGATCAACTGGTTACACATTCCATGAAGCGACGATGCTTCTGCCACAACTACCGTGAACGTGGCATATATATGATCACGCTTGAAGTTGAGAAGCGTCGGCCAATTCTCGGCAGACTCGTCGGCAAACAGGTAACGCTGACATCAATTGGCAAAGCCGTCGCCGATTGCTGGCGGCAGATCCCGCGCTTTCATCCGGAAGTTCAGCTGCTTGAATTTGCAGTGATGCCAGATCACTTTCATGGACTCCTGTTCGTGCGACGGGAAATGGCGTGTCATCTTGGCGAAATCGTGCGAGGATTTAAAATAGGCTGCACCAAAATCTATCGCGCTCAAAGCCGATTGCTTTGCCCCCAGATATAAGCCGCCCGGAAAATACTTCGATGCTTGCGCTTCTGGCAATCTTCTGCTGCTCGCACCACTTCGCAACAACGATCCATATATGGCTCGCAACCAAACAATCTCCCGATCCCAATGCCTTGCCCTCAATAAGCTTGCCGCCGATATCTGCGGCCCCGGCGCCAGCACCCTTAACTATGCAGGGCTCGTACCTTTGGAATAAGTTAATTCCTTGCAAACAGTAAAATTCAGGTCAGACCTATTTCCCACTTTGTGTTTTTTTGTGTTGCCAATGGGAATAGTTCGAGTTACGAGTTCGAGTGCGAGTGTGGGTTGCTGGTTCCGAGTTTCAAGTTTCGGGTTAAAAAATGAAATTGAAAACTGATACTGGCAACACTAAAAATTGGTAACATTCCCTCCCTCACTTCATCCACACAAAAAATTGCTTAACTCCCACCCTCTTTGCCTACACTCAAATACCACCGCAAATGCACGACTAATATACAAGATTGACGAGATTAACGTGCAACCCCGCGAATAAGCCAATCGTTGAAGAGCTTTTTAGGTGCAACAAAATGTCAGAATAGCGCTTACAACATTCGCAGAATTACAATAATAGTAATAATGATGCAAACAACTACCTTTAGAGCTGTACCAGCGAGAAAACCAAGGAGTGCACCAATTCCTCCTCGCAACGCCGCACGAGCCGTCTTACCTGAAATCAACTCGCCAATAAATGCGCCGCCAAACGGTCCTGCCACAAGCCCGATAGGGAAGGAAAATACTCCTACAATCGTTCCAATAAAGCATCCCCAAGTTCCCACACGCGAGCAATCAAATTTCTTTGCTCCTATCACGGGTATTATTGAATCTCCTATCGTGACCAATATAGTTAGAACCCCTAGCAACACAAATGTTGTCACATTTGGACAACTGATAGTTGGAATTAAACAGAAAAGCGCGCAATAACTTAAAATCGGACCAGGAACAATAGGAACAATACATCCGACAAAACCTAATATAATCAATAATGTGGCTATAATATAACAAACTAATTCCATACGTTTATTATAACATTTTCACTTTAGACTACCTTAGAGCGACTAACTCTTTTTGCCTATCCATTGTGTATTCATATCCAATTCGCACAATTTCATTTGCCTTATGAAAATCGAAAAAACTTATTTCACCCAATGGGGGTTGTAGCAGAATGTCAGGAGGAGAAGCAAATGATCGTACACTGACAATGTTCATAACCACTCTGAATGTTTCATTGACTACAGAGAATATATTTAACTTAGCGAAATCAACTTCTTTCTCGCTATCATCCATTGAATTCAGATCTACAGCAATTACCCGGTCTGCGCCAAGATCTCTACAAGCATTAACTGGAATAGGATTCACAAGACCTCCATCAACCAAAATATGGCCATCTCGTGCAACCGGCCTAAATACACCTGGCACTGACATGGATGCTCTAATTGCTGAATGAAGGTCGCCACTCTTTATAGCAATCTCTCTTCCTTGCATTAAATCCGTACTTATTACAACCAACGGTATAGATAACTCCTCAAATGATTTAACTAAAATCATTTCCCTAAAAAACTTTTCTATTCTATCTCCTCGGATGAGTGCCTTTTTTGACAAATGAAAATCTATGAAAAGTCTTGGAAGTTTTCTCCAATTGGATACCGACACCCATGACAATGCCTTATCAAATGTACAACTTGCATACGCACCACCAATAATGGCCCCGATTGATGTGCCTGATATGAAATGGATTGGTATGTGCAACTCCTCAAGTGCTTTAATGACTCCAATATGTGCCAAGCCTCGAGCGCCGCCACCGCCAAGAGCTATACCGTTTTTGAGCATGGCATTATTTCGTATTGGCCTGTATTCAAAGAGAAATACAGACCAATGAAAAATAAATTTATTTCATGATATTAATAAAGGGCTCAATTTCATGCCAAATATGTTCAGAGCTACGATGGAATAAAACCTTGTATTCCTTTCCATTACACACTGTTGCCGCTACACTAACAACAGGTTTATTATCA